>JBBSDR010000036.1:0-14065 GCA_038240465.1 Gemmatales bacterium | reverse complement strand
CAGCCGCCGACGAGACCGCGCTGCTGCGGAAGGCTGCACAACTGCAAACGTCTTAGAGTCTTTTCCATTAGTTGGATTTTCGGTCAGGGAGTCGGGAGGGGGTGGCGCCGGGCGGCGCTCTTAGGGGCGGGGCCGGCCGGGCCCGCCCCGCCCCCCTGCCAGGTGGCTCGGCCCCCGCCCCCCCCTCCCGACTCCCTGACCGAAAATCCAACTAATGGGAAAGACTCTAAGACGTTTGCAGTTGTGCAGCCTTCCGCAGCAGCGCGGTCTCGTCGGCGGCTGGGAGGTCCTCGCCGGTGTAGGCCGGGTACGACGCATCCTCCGACATGCGGACGAGCTGCTCGGCAGCCTCCACGGAAAGGGTCGTATCGCGGTAGGCGGCGAGCAGAGGAAGTTTTTCGTGTTCCACGGCTTCCTCCTTCCTTAGGGTGCAAGAATGGGCTTCACTCCCCTCAATGCACTGTGGCTTGTGGTCAGCGTCCATGGCGATCCTCTGGAGAGATGTAGGATCCCGAGGTAAAAGTAGTTCGGAAAAGCTCTCTTCGGGCTAAAAATGGGCAGTTTGTCACGAATTTGCAGTATGCGGACTCAGCCCTTTAACATTCTATCGACCAGGACAGGACTCCGCTACCACAGATTCTGGACATTCCATTCCTTTCTTCGGTTCAGTTCTCCGAGACAAGCGGCCGCTTCGCGGCAGCCGGCACTTCACGTCGAAATCCTGTACAAGACGGCAATGCGATGCAGATCGGCCAGCAGCTCGGTGGGGTTCTGATACCGCTCCTCCTGACGTCTGGCCAACATCTTCACGATTGTCCGCTCAAACTCGCGGGGAATGGACTTCTGATACTTCCGCGGCCGCGTCGGCGCGCCCGCGCGGATCAACTCGAGCGTCTCCTCCATCGTCTCGCCCCGGTAAAGCGGCTGCCCCGTGACCATGACGTACAGGACGACCCCCAGGCTGTATAGGTCGCACAGGTGGTCCACAAAGGACGTCCCTCCATCCACTTGCTCGGGGGACAGATAGTCCGCCTCGGCCTCCAGCTTCTGGTCGAGCGCATTGCGGTAGAGCATGCTCTGGTGAAGGACCTTGGAGAGCATCGCGTCGTTCAACTTGAACGTCTCGTCCGCGCTCCGCACCAGGATGTTCTGAGGGGTGATGTTGCTGTGGACGACGCGCTGCCCGCTGGTGAACTGGAGGGTCCGACCGATGTGCAGGGCCACCCGGAAGGCGCGCTTCCAATCGCGGGGGCCGCTGCCGAACCGCTCGATGACCCGGGCCAGGCTTTCTCCCTCGACCAGTTCCAGGGCGATCCAGCAGTATGGCCCATTCCTGCCGGCCCCGTGGACGGCCACCAGATGGGGGTGCTGCAATGTCATCCACTTGGTCAGGACCTGGCTGAACCGCTGGACCTCCTTCTCGTTATGGGGGAAGTCCGGGGAGAGTACCTTCAGGGCGACGGCTTCGCCGCTGTTGCGGTCGCGGGCGCGGAAGACGACTCCGTGGTGTCCCCGGCCGAGGACCTCGCCGAGGACGTAGCGGCCCAGCCTGTGGCCGGTCAGCCTGCTCATCTGGTCCAGGGGAAGGCAAGGGGCGCTATCCGCTTCCCTGGCAGCCGGGGCCGGTTCCTCCGGCTCTTCCGTCTCTTCCGGTTCCGGGGCGGCCTCCCCTTCCAGCAGGAGCTGGGTCAGGTCGAAGCCGAGGATTTCGACGCCCGCCTGGTCGCGCTGGATGGCCGCGATGGCCTCGCACACCGCGCGGGCCGAGGCGGGGCGGTCGTTCGGGTCCTTGGCCAGCAGGGACATCACCAGGTTCGCCAGGGCCGGAGACACGTCGGGGTTCAGCTGGTAAACCGGCCGAGGGAGTTCCACCGCCAGGGCCGTCAAGATCGCCAGAGTGTCGGGTCCATTGAACGGCAACTCACCCGTGCAGAGCCGATAGAGGACGGAGCCGAGGCTGAAGAGGTCCGACCGGGCGTCCACCGGCAGGCCGCGCGCCTGTTCGGGCGCCATTTAGGACGGCGTGCCCAGGATTACCCCCGAGAGGGTCAGGTTGGTGTCCTCCGCGGTCACCCGAGCCAGTCCGAAATCAAGGATCTTCACCCGGCCTCGGTCGCGCTCCAGCCAGATGTTCGCGGGCTTGATGTCCCGGTGGACCAGGCCGGCTTGGTGGGCTGCGGCGAGTCCCTCCGCCGTCTGCAAGCCGATCCGCAGGACCTCGTCGATGGGCAGCCGGCGCTCCCGCCGCAGCCGCTCGTCGAGGGCCTCCCCTTCGAGGAGTTCCATGACGAGGAAGGGAAGGCCCCTGTCCTCGCCCACGCTGTAGACGGTGATGATGTGTTCGTGGCGGATGGCTGCGGTGGCCCGGGCCTCACGCACGAAGCGCTGGCGGTTGGCGGCCTTGGCGGCCACCGCCGGCAGCATGCCCTTGAGGGCCACGATGCGGCCCAGCGCGGGGTCTTCGGCCTGGAACACGACTCCCATCCCGCCGGTCCCCAGGACTTTGAGGACCCGGTACGGCCCGAGCCAGCCGAGTTCGCCTGGCCCCCGGGGCGGGGCCAGGAGGGTGCGGACGTCCAGGGCCTCGTCGGTATGCCCTAAATCCGGCGAGTTGGCCGCGCCGCTTCCGTCCCGCGAGATCGGCGTGAGGCACGCGGTGATCGTCAGTTCGTTGACAACTGGCCGCGCGGCCGGGACCGGAGGCGTTGGGGGCAGGAGAGGCTCCTCCGCGTCAACGGTCCCCATGCCCAGAGTTTCTGAGGGGAGGGAGGGCCGGGCAGACACGGGCTGGCCGCAGACCGGGCAACTGTCGCCCTTGCCGGCCGTGTTCAGTTCTTGCCCACAGCGCGAGCAGACAGCTTTACTCATGGAAACTTGAGACTCAGTTGTGACTTCCATGCTCGGCCGATCTTTCTCGGATGAAAGTCTTCTGAAAACTCGTCTTCAACGGTTGATGCTACCGTTCTGAAGGGAGGGTTGCAACAGTTTTCGCTTCGTGACGTCGGCTGATTCGGCCAGGCCAAGCGGACTGGACTGGTTCGATGAACTGGAAGTTTGCCTTCGAGGCAGTGCGGTCTGTCGCGGGAGATGATGGGCAAACGCCAGCCGAGTCCGGCCTCGAGCCTGTGGGGGTCGTCGAGGTGGAGTAATCAGCCGCCAGCCGGGAATCGGCGGCTCGCTCGGACCCTGAGATCGTGATGCCTCACGCACCGCTCCGCCATGACGGCAACTGGCAACAGGAAGGCAACCGCCAGCGTAATCGCGATCCAGGGCGTGCGGCGAACGGTAAGCACTGGAGTTTCGCGCGAAACGTGAGCAACCCCTCTCGCTTTCATGTTCCGGACTCAGTCAGTCCAGCCACCACCCCACCTGGCCGCCAGCGTTTCGCAAATGGCACGCGCGAGTTCGCGGGAGTGCTGATAGACGTGGCTGGCGTGGAGGTGAAGGGCAAGCGTCGGGGAGAAGCCCAGCCGTGCAGTCAAATCCGTTCGTTGCTGGTCGTCGAGATACTGGCGAAAATAGTCGCCATAGTGGTCGTCATAGTCGAGGTAGATTCGCGCATCCTCGGATTCGATGACCCCGCGAGAGAGTCCGGTATCCGTAACCCAATCCCCCTCGGGATACGATTGGACGAACCCCTTTACCTCTTCAAGGGACGGAGGAGTTCTCGGATAGAACGTAATGGTGTGCATTTTCACTCTCCTCGCAAGACATCAAGGTAGCGCATTGAGTGCCGCGAGCAGCAATGGCAAGTCGCGGTACACGCCCCAAGAGCCGGCGGAGGTCAAGGCCGCTTCGGCGCCGGGGGTCGCATTGGGCATGAAGTGGAACACTGGTTTCCCCTGAGGATTGGCCTGCGTTCCGAGCAGGACCTGAAGCTGGCTCACCTTGCCGCCTGCATCCGGCTGGGAGGTCACCTCGATGATTGCCTTGATTGTCTCCACATCGATATCCGTTACCGGGATGTACTTGACCTTTCCAGTGAACACGGAGTGCGCTCTGGTGAGGACGTCCGAATTAAACCTGAGGAGGTTCGCACCCACGGCCTGAGCCACCCGAGCTTGAAGTTGCAGATCGGCATCTCCGGTTTGCAGGGCGGCCTGGTTCACTCGCGTGGTCGTGCCGGCCGGATCGTCGAGAAACGCCCGGACTCGAACCACGATGTAATCTTGACGAGCGGCCTGGGACATCCCGGCCAGTTGCTGCAATTCCGCCTGACTCCAACTGGCCACCCAGCCGTCTCCGAGCGCCGCGGGGACATCTGCGCGCTTGCCGGCGCGGATGATAAAATTCCGGGCGTCAACGTCGTTGAACACCGCATCGAGGGATTGCCGAAGGAGGTCCTCCACGTCAGGCGAGTACATGCTGTCAGTCCGGATGCGAACAGGACGAAGTCAAGGCAACGTCCGTGGCCCTCTACGGATACTAAGCCTCTAGTTCTGCTTTCGCAACCTGGATTGCTTTTCGGCTGTGCTTATTGAGGACCCTGAAGATTGCAGCCCATGAAATCGGACACGTCCTGACGATGCAGCACTGCATCGCATACCGCTGCCTGATAAACGGGTGCAACAACCAGGAAGAACGGGACCTCCAGCCACTGCGTCCGGAACTCTCGAACTCATCACCGCGGCGCGCAACGCGGACGCATTTTGGGCGACAGGGGTGTGTGGTGCTGGGGCGTGAAACGAATCCTGCTCCGACGATCATCGTAGCTCACCGCGCATTCGGCGCTCTGCGAAAAAGACAGGACGCCTCCATTTGCCCAGAAACTCCGCTCGCTGAGAGCCGACCGCAGTAAAAAGTTGTTTCAAAACGGACTAACCCCGAGCGCAAGCGAGGGGTGTATCGAGGCAACCCACTCGCTTGCGCTCGGGGCTGGTCAGTATCGAAACCCCGTTATGTGGCGATCCGTAGAATGAAACGGTCGCCCGGCAGCGTGAGGAATGACCGTGAATCCGGCGGATGCCCCCTCGGCGGAGCAGCTCGAGACCTTTGCCAATCCCCATCCCGGGCGCGACTACACCATCGACATCGTCTGTCCCGAGTTCACCAGTCTCTGTCCGATGACCGGCCAGCCTGACTTCGGCACTATCACCTTCAACTACGTCCCCGATCAGCTCTGCGTCGAGCTGAAATCGCTCAAGCTCTATCTGCAGCGCTATCGCAACCAGGGCGCTTTCTACGAAACCGTCGTCAACCGCCTGCTCGACGACTTCGTCAAGGCGTGCTCCCCGCGGCGCTGTCGAATTGTCGGCGCTTTCACGCCGCGCGGCGGCATTACCACGACCGTCACTTGCACTCACGAAGCAGAACGCTAAGCCGCAAGCGGCCATTCTCAGGAGGTCCTCCATGCGTTTCCGTCTCTCCCTGGCGATCCTGTTCCTTGTCGCCGGCGTCGTTCCAGCCCAGCAAGCCCGCCTGCTCCGCTTTCCCGCCATTCACGACAAACAGATCGTTTTCACCTACTCCGGCGATCTCTATACCGTGGCGTCCGAAGGCGGCATCGCCCGACGTTTGACGAGCCACGATGGCTTCGAGATGTTTCCGCGATTCTCGCCCGACGGCAAGTGGATCGCCTTCACCGGGCAGTACGACGGCAACACCGAGGTCTATCTGATGGCGGCCGAGGGAGGCAAGCCGAAGCGGCTGACCTACACGGCCACACTCGGCCGCGACGACGTCTCCGATCGCATGGGGCCGAACAACCTCGTCATCGGCTGGAAGAACGACGGCAAGCACATCATCATCCGCTCGCGCATGCGCTCCTTCAACGACTTCATCGGCCAGCTCTATCTCGTGCCGATCGACGGCGGACTGCCCGAGCCGCTGCCGTTGCCGCGCGGCGGCTTCTGCTCCTACTCGCCCGACGACAAGAAACTCGTCTACAATCGCGTCTTCCGCGAGTTCCGCACCTGGAAACGCTATCGCGGCGGCATGGCCGACGATCTCTGGATCTACGATTTCGACACGAAAAAGACCGAGAACCTCGTCAAGAACGATGCCCAGGACATCATCCCCATGTGGGATGGCGACAAGATCTATTTCATCTCGGACCGCGACGACAATCAGCGGATGAACCTGTTCGTCTACAACCTCGAAGACAAATCGACGAAGCAACTGACGGAATTCAAGGACTTCGACATCAAGTTCCCCTCGCTCGGCAAGGGCGGCATCGTCTTCGAGAATGGCGGCTGGATCTATCACCACGATACGAAGACGAGCAAGACGACAAAGGTGCCTATCCGCATTCTCGAAGACGAGAGCGCCGGCCGGGAAACGCTTCTCGACGTTGGCAAGCATGTGACCAACTTCGAGATTGCTCCCGATGGCAAACGCGCCCTGTTCGGCGCCCGCGGCGGCGTCTTCACCGTGCCTTCCGAGACTGGCCCGACGCGCAACCTGACGAAGACGCCCGGCGTCCACGAGCGCAACTCGAAATGGTCGCCTGACGGCAAGCACATCGCCTTCATCTCCGACGCCTCGGGCGAAGAAGAGGTTTATCTCGTGTCCCAGGACGGCAAGGGCAAGCCGGAGCCGATCACATCAGGCGGCGATACCTACAAGTACGAGTTGAGCTGGTCGCCCGACAGCAAGAAGGTCCTCTGGAGCGATCGCAAGCAGCGCTTGCAATACGTCGAGGTGGCCACGAAGAAGGTGACAAAGGTTGACCAGGCGACGGCGTTCGAGATTCGCCAGTTCGCCTGGTCGCCCGACAGCCAGTGGATCGCCTTCGCCCGGCCCGAAGAGGAGACGATGAACAATGTGTACGTCTTCTCGCTGGAGCAGGGCAAGAAGTTCGCCGTCACGGATGGCTGGTTCTCTTGCTCGTCGCCGTGCTTCTCGGGCGACGGCAAGTATCTCTTCTTCGTCTCCAACCGCGATTTCAACCCGATCTACAGCGCGACGGAGTGGAACCACGCCTATCAGGACACGGCCCGCATCTATTTCATCACGCTGACGAAAGACGTTCCCAATCCCTTCAAGCTGAAGAGCGATGAGACGGCCTCGACGGCCGAGAAACCAAAGGCCGACGAGCCGAAGAAGGACCCCAAGGGACCGACACCGGTGAAGATCGACCTCGACGGCATCAAGGACCGCATCATGGCGCTGCCGATCGCGCCATCGAGTTACAGCAACCTCCAGTCGGTCGGCTCGACGGTCTACTACAACCGCAAGGGGACGCTCGCCTCTTACGATCTCAGCACCCAGAAGGAGACGAGCCACGGCAGCATCCCCGGCTACGAAATCTCGGCTGACGGCAAGAAGATGCTCATCACCCAGGACGGCAAGTATGGCATCGTCGATCTGCCCAAAGGCCCGGCCAGCATCGGCAAGGCGTTGAGCCTGTCGGGCATGCAGATGAAGCTGGATCACAAGGCGGAATGGAAGCAGATGTTCAACGAGTGCTGGCGGCAGATGCGCGACTTCTTCTACGATCCCGACATGCACGGCGTTGACTGGAAGGCGATGCGCGACCGCTACGCGCCGCTGGTCGATCACGTCAACCATCGAGCCGACCTGTCGTACATCATCGGCGAGATGATCGGCGAACTGAACTGCGGCCACACCTACGTCGGCGGCGGCGAGATGCCGACAGCCAGGCGCGTCACCCTTGGCCTGCTCGGCGCGGAGTTGACCCGCGATAAAGAGACAGGCTATTACCAGATCAAGAAAATCCTCCGCGGGGCTAACTGGGACAAGAAGTTCCGTTCGCCGTTGACCGAGATTGGCGTCAACGTCAAGGAGGGCGACTGGATCGTGGCCATCGACGGCAACTCGACGAAGGACCTCACGAACATCTATTCGGCGCTGGTGGACACGGCCGACAAGGCGCTCACGCTCAAGGTCAACAGCAAGCCCGCGGAGGAGGGCGCGCGTGAGGTTGTCGTGACACCTATCGCGGATGAAGCGAGTCTCTATTACTACAACTGGGTCCAGGGCAACATCAAGAAGGTGAGCGAGGCAACCGATGGCAAGGTCGGCTATCTGCATGTGCCGGATATGCTGACCAATGGCCTGAACGAGTTCGTCAAGCACTTCTATCCGCAGTTGTCGAAGAAGGCGCTGATTATCGACATGCGCGGCAATGGCGGCGGCAACGTGTCGCCGATGCTGATCGAGCGTCTGCGGCGCGAACTGGTGCAGATCAAGATCGCCCGCAACACGACACCGCAGTTCGATCCCGCCGGCGCGATTCATGGGCCGAAGGTCTGTCTGATGAACGAGTTCTCGGCCTCGGACGGCGACCTGTTCCCGTTCCAGTTCAAGGCTTACAAGATGGGCAAGCTGATCGGCAAGCGCAGTTGGGGCGGCGTCGTCGGCATTCGCGGTTCGCTGCCGCTTCTGGACGGCGGCTATCTGAACAAGCCGGAGTTTTCGCGTTTCGACGTCGAGGGCAAGGAGTGGATCATCGAGGGTCACGGCGTCGATCCCGACATCGTCGTCGATAACGATCCCGCGAAGGAGTACGCCGGCATCGACGAGCAACTGAAGAAGGGAATCGAGGTGATCCTTGAGGAACTGAAGACCAAGGAGAAGAAGCTGCCGAAGGTGCCGCCCTATCCGAAGCGGTGATGGGAGGACCTGCTCCGCTTGCGGCTTAGCGAGTAGCCCGCCAAGCCGCAAGCGGCAAGAAGGTATTCCCTTCTCCTGTCAGTTTCCATGCACCGGCATGCACACCTGCTCGAGCAGACGCTCGCAGCGATCCTGGATCAGGTCGGCGAGGTTCGGCAACTGCTGCCCCGCCGGCAGCGATTCGGTCAGCACGGCCAGCCAGCGCGGCAGACTCGACAGCAGGGCGAACGACTCGGCCGTGACTGCCTCCAGCCGTGCGTGATGCCCCGCCTTCTCCGCCTCCTGCCAGTGCGTCTTGCTCTTGCCGGTCAGCGACAGATCGTCCTCGGGACGCAGCAGGATCAGATGATCGATCGTCACCGGTTCGACCTTGAAGGCGTCGAACTTGGCGGCCAGGTCGCGCGGCTTGGCTGGCCCGCGTCCCAGGAACAGGCCGATGCCGACCTTCCACGGCTGGCCATCCTTGCACACCCAGTGCGCGATCGCCAGCGCGCCGTAGGTCGGATGTTCGCCGAAGGTCCACTCCGGCACAACGTGCGACAGCCGCCACGGTCCCACCTTGACGCCGTGTTCGTGACACACTTGCAGGAATAGCCCCAGTCCGGCTTGCAGTTCGCGCGTCGCTCCGGTCAGCGCGCCTTCCGGCTCCAGACGCCGCTTCGCCGCCCGCACCTCCTGGTCCCACATCTCCACAAGCGAAGTCGAAGACACGGACACAGGGAGACATGGAGATACGGAGACAGGAGCGGAAGTGGCGGGCGTCTCGACCACCACGACGGACTTGACCACCGGAGGCTGAACGGACTCGTCTGCCTGTCTCCTTGGCTCCTTGTCTGCCTGCCTCCCGGTCTCGATCTCCGTGCCGAAAATCAGGTGGTCGAACAGGTGGCGGAACTGCTGCAGCATGTCGCGCAGCGTCGGCTCGGTCCGGGCGATGCGGTCGATCTGCTCGTCGGTGAAGGGATAGATGGCGCTGAGCTGATCGCAGTCGGGCAGCTCCTCGATACTGGGCCGCAACCGCTGCTCGACCACGCGCCGCACCAGTTCCGGCGGCGGCGCCTCCAGACGCAGCGCCTGGATAGTGCCGTACTCCGCGACGTGGACCGGATTGTTGAGCCGATCCTGGATGTAGCCGTCCAGCGAGGGAACGAAGCGATTCCACAGTCCGCGCTCGGCGAAGATCAGGAAGCAGACGCCGTCGATCTGGTGCATCACCTGGACGATGCCGGCGAAGAACGCCTCGGCCACCTTGTGAGCGTCATCGCTGCGGCGGGCCAGCAGCAAGTCTTCGAGCTGATCGAAGGCCACGACCACCGGCACCTTCAGCCCGCGAAAGACGTCCATCATCACCTTGAGCAGGGCCAGCACCAGGTCCTGTCGCGTCGGCCGAACGCGGAACTCCAGTTCGGCGAAACCGAACGTCAGGAAGTTGGCCAGTTCCGCCTCGTCGCCCAGCAGCGCGGAGCGGCAGAAGCCCTTGAGGATCTGGTTTCGCATCAGCCCGGCCGTGTTGTGGGCCTCGGTCCGGTCGATGTACTTGCCGATCGTGTCGCAGGCGCGTTCCGGCTCGAGGTTCGCTTCCTGACAGGCACGCCGCAGCGAGCCGCCTTGCCGCGCCGGCTTCGAGAGCGTGTCGATCAGCCATTGCGTCCGTTCCTGGGCCTGCGAGCCGCCGAGGCCGAGCTTGCGGCCCCAGCGTCCCAGCCCCGGCGCCGGGAACAGGTCCAGTCTCTCTGTGGACGTCAGGGCCGACAGCGTCTGGTGGAACAGCCGGCGAACCAGTTCTTCGCCGATGAATTCGAGCGGCCTGGTCCCCTTCTGTCTGCCGCCGCCGAGCAGCGTATCGATGAGCTGGAAGAGCAGGTATTCGAGGAACTCGGTGTCCTTCTGGTAGACGCCGGGCGTGACGAGCATCTGCCAGGTGCCGGTGTCGCCGTGCTTGATCGAGTGCAGCAAATGCGTCTTGCCGGCGCCCTTGTTGCCCAGTACGGGGACCATCTCGGAGTGGGTCGTTGGATCGTAGCGGTACAGATCGACGACGCCCAGAAGCATGGCGCGTTCGCGGCTGAACAGTTCGTGAACGTGGTAGCGAGCGCAGACCTCGTCATCGGGATTGCGCGCGAAGTAGTTGCGGAACGGATTGCCGGCGCGGCGCAGCACTTCCATGGCCCGTTCGGGCAGGCTGCGTGTGTTTGCCTGGGTTGTCGCGGTCGTGGTTGGCATGGGTTCCTCCCTTGATGGAATGATCAATGACCGATGACCAATGACCGATGACCAATGACCGATGACCAATGACCAATGACCAGGCAGAACGAGGCAATGAATACTACTTGTTCGCGAGTCTTTCTTGGTCATTGGTCATCGGTCATCGGTCATTGGTCATCGGTCATTGGTCATGCGGTTTTCCGAGGGCTGGCGTAATAGGCGATCTCGTGGCCGACGAGCAGAGCGAAGGGCGGTTGCGGCAGGGCGTACAGCGGTCCGGTCCAGGGATGCAGGTAGATCTGGCCGTTGTCGTGCAGCTGGCGCAGACCGTCGTGAAAGGTGCCGATGGTCAGGGAGCCGGACGTCTCGCGCGCTTGCTGATACAGTTCCGGCAGCGGGCAGTCCTCGGAGGCGCCGCTGGACTGCCGGCGCGTCAGGAAATTGAGGATTTTCTCGCGCCACGAGTCGTCGGCCGCGCCCGGCGCGGCGGCGGGCAGCTGTTGCAGCACCTGGTCGGCGCGTGCGCGGAGTCCTTCGAGGGCAGCCTGCATCTGGCGAGCGGCGGCAACAAGGGCGGTGGTCTCGGCCTGGCGCGACTCGAGGGCGCGCACCATGTCGTCGAGCACCTGGCGCGGGCTGGTCTGATGGAGCAGCCAGTCGAGTCCCTTGTCGGTGAGAATGTGCAGCGAGGCGTCGGCGCCGGGCTGGAGCAGGCCGTCGTCGAGGGCGCGCTGGGCGGCCTGTTTGCAGGGCTGCGTGGCGGGGAAAAGGCCGGGCGTGGACTTGCCGGCATGCAGGGGCATACCGGCCGGTTCAGCCAGGGCGCGGCGCAGGCCGCCAAGCAGGATCAGCGTCGTCTTGTCGGCCACGACCCCTCCTTGAGCCGTTTCAAAATCGTCCGTGAACAGCAGTTCGCAGCAAGAGTCTTCGACGACGCCAGGATTAGCTATTTACCCCATCTTCTCTGGCTTTCAGTCTGTGGCCTCTGACTTTGCGAAGTTCCCATTATCCCGAGACGAGCAATTCATGCAACCCCAGGAAAAAATGCTTCCCTTGCGCAGGCTGGGTCTTTAAGATTATGCCTCATCCTCGGTATTTTCGCGGTCTAACGGTCCACGAAACCCCGCTATCGCTGCCGGGGCAGCCTCTAAAGGAGAGACGCATGAGAAGGTCATGGTGGTGGAATGGTATGGCGCTGGCGGTTTGCGCCCTGGCTCTGAGCGGCGGAGATCGTCGCGCAGCGGCCCAGGATAAACCGCCCGATCGCAAGGCCGTTGACACCAGCGTGTACAACACGCTTCGGGCCATCATCAACCAGGGCGCCGATCTGTTCAACGAGCCGAACCACGATCACAACGGCTGCTATCGCCTCTACGAAGGGGCGCTGCTGTCGATCCGGCCGTTCCTGGATCATCGGCCGGCGCTGCAAAAAATGATCGACGAGGGCATCGCCTCCGCGAAAACACGTCCCGATCTCGCCAGCCGTGCCTTCGCGCTGCGCGATGTGATCAACAAGATTCGCGCCGACGTCAATCCCAACCCCAAGATGCCCGCGAGCCTGTGGGAGAAGCTGGGCGGCGAGGCCAACGTCAAGAAGGTCATCGACGACTTCGTCGCCGGCGCGGCCCCGGACCCGAAGGTCGATTTCACGCGCGGCGGCAAGTATCCAGTCGATGTGCCGAAGCTGAAGAAGTCGCTGCTGGAGCAGATCAGCGGCGCGACGGGCGGGCCGTACAAGTACATGGGCAAGTCGATGAAGGAAGTCCACAAGGGCATGGGCATCACCGATGCTCAGTTCGACGCGGCGGCCGCCCATCTGCTCAAGGCGCTGGAGAAGAACGGCGCCAAGCCCGACGACATCAAGGCCGTGATGGGCGTCATTGGCAGCACCAAGGCCGACATCGTCGAGAAGAAGCCCGTCGTCGATCCGCCGAAGAAGACCCTGTGGGAGAACCTCGGCGGCGAGGCGAACGTCAAGAAAGTGATCGATGACTTCGTCAAAGCGGCCGCGAGCGATGAAAAGGTCGATTTCTCTCGTGGCGGCAAGTACAAACTGGACGGAGAGGCGGTGGCGAAGCTGAAGAAGTCGCTGCTGGAGCAAATCAGCGGCGCGACCGGCGGTCCGTACAAGTACACGGGCAAGTCGATGAAGGAAGTCCACAAGGGTATGGCCATCACCGAGGCCCAGTTCGACGCGGCGGCCGGCCATCTGAAAATGGCGCTGGAGAAGAACAAGGCCATGCCCGACGACGTCAAGGCCGTGATGGGCGTCATTGGCAGCACCAGGGCTGACATCGTCGAGAAAAAGCCCGTCGATCCGCCGAAGATGTCGTTGTGGGAAAAGCTCGGCGGCGAGACGAACGTCAAGAAGGTGGTCGAGGACTTCGTCAACGCGGCCGCTGCCGATCCCAAGGTCGATTTCTTCCGCACCGAAACGCTGAAGAACGACAAGTACAAGCTCGACGCCACGGGGGTGACGAAACTGAAGCAGTTGCTGGTGGATCAGATCAGCGCCGCGACGGGTGGCCCTCGGGAGTACAAGGGCAAGTCGATGAAGGAAGTCCACAAGGGAATGGCCATCACGGAGGAACAGTTTGACGCTCTCGCCGGCCATCTGAAGGCGGCGCTGGAGAAGAACAAGGCCATGCCGGAGGACGTCAAGACCGTGATGACGGTCATCGGCGGCACCAAGGCCGACATCGTCGAGAAGAAGCCGTAGTGAATTTCCTGTTCGAGAGGTCGATCAAACCGGCCTGCCTCCCTGGGGCAGGCCGGTCCGTTTCGGGGATAGCGTCGCGGTGGCCGTCAGGTGGGCGCTGGTTTCGAGCGCGAACTGCTCTTGCTCGGGTGAAAGCGCATTTCTATAGTTAGTATAAGTTTCGTCTGGCCGATTGAGGCGGCCGCCATTCCCCGATAGCTCAATGGTAGAGCAACCGGCTGTTAACCGGTTTGTTGTAGGTTCAAGTCCTACTCGGGGAGCTTTTCCCAAGTCCTGGGCCGAACGCAAGTTAAGGCATACCTTCCGATATCCGGAAGTGCGGCATAGGCCTCCACGAACCCGGTAAACTACCGGAAGGAGTCTGCGTCGTGTCTCTCCGCACCCCCTCGTATCGCCTCCACGGCTGTGATCGCGGATTCGGCCACCCATAAGGCGAGCGGCAGGTTCAAACATACCCGGTGGGACAGGCGTCTCGCCGGTCCGGACAGGCGAGACGCCTGTCCCACCGGGTAGTTCACCTCTTGCCGGTCGCCTAACGGGACAGAAAGCCAGAAACGTGGCCCTTCT
>JBBSDR010000035.1:0-14085 GCA_038240465.1 Gemmatales bacterium | reverse complement strand
GGGGTGGGTCTGGGGGGCGGCCCCCCACCGCCCCGGCCCCCAACCCGGTAGTTCGGAACCGTTCCTCAGCGACTATCCAGTTCATCCAGTTCCGGAAGTCCGAGTCGTTCGCGCCGCCCTTGCCGCGCGGCCCGCTTGCGGCCATCGGCGTGCTGGCTTCGCAACTCGGAATGATAGTTGAAGATCGTTCGGTCGCCGCGCCGCTCCAGACGCGGATAGTCGAACGACGTCCGGCCCGCGTAGCGATGCACCTGCAACCACGGCACCAGACAGCGCTCGACCCACAACGCCAGGATCGCGTCGGGCTGCTTCGCCATATGCGCCGCGAAGGCCGCGATCGCCTTGCGTCGTTCCTCCGCTCCCTCGTCTCGCCAGTCCATCAGCTTGGCCTCATCCTTCACCAGGTGCCGCATCGCCTCGACGCGAACTGTCACACTGCCCAGCCCCAGCGGCCGGCCATGCCCTAGCTTGTGAGCCAGCATCCGCGCTGGATTGGCATGCCAGACCTTCTGTTCCGCCTTGTCGATCCACTTGCGCAGCGGACCGCGGGCTTTCTCCGGCAGAAGGTCGTGCAGTTGCTTGACGTCGTCGAACATCGGCTCCAGCGCGAACAGCAGCGCACCCAACTCCCACTGCCGCAGATTGACCAGTCGAATCGTGAAGCGGAACTTTCGGCCCGGCTTGCTGACGAAGCGGCCAATGCTTGCCTGATCGCTCAGCAGATTGAAGTTGTCGCCGGACTTCCAGTCGGCCGACGCGGGGCCGAGCAGTTCATAGCAAGCTGGCTTCGATGCGGCGTCGGGCTGGTGCAGGTAGTGCTTGCGGCCGCGCAGTTTGCCCACGGCGGCATCAGTGGGAGTGTCGCCATAGGTGCAGAGAATGCCGCCGTCGGGGCGTTCGTCGAGGCGATCCTGAGTCAGATAGTGTTCGACGGCGCTGGGCTTGGGCGAGCCAAGCGGACGCAGCGGCACCAGGCAGGATTTGTCGGCGTTGAGGAAACGCTCCGTCAGCGCGACGTTGGCATCCTGCTCGACGGCCATGTTGACGGCGACACGGCCGGCCAACTGAGCGAAGTCACTCGGCTTCTTCTTGCCGCCTTTCTCTTCGAGACCGAGACCGAACGTCAACGGTTCTGTCTCGGCGTAGCCGCCCTGCGAGGTGCCGACGAAGCCGAACAGCAGCCGGGCCGCGGAGAGTTTCTCCGGCCGTCCCGGCGTCATCTCCAGCGGACGCGGACACAGGATGTCGCGCAACCCGGGAGCGAGTTGCTGCGCGTGGCCTCCCTGATCGGCCGGAAGAGGCGTGCGATGGAGCGTCGTACGGAAGCGCCAGCGATAGTAGAAGTGATGGCCGAGCGACGACCAGTTGGCGCCGTTGCCGCTGTCGGTTTCTTCGAGATAGACGATGTCGCCCGGCAGCAAGCCGCGAGTGCGAAACGCCCGCAGCCGCTCGCCAACGGTCTTGCCGTCCTCGCGCCCGTCAATCAGGGGATGCTTGAGAAGGTGGCCCTGATCGCCATCGGCCAGGTGCAGCAGCGAACGATAGAAGGCACGCAGCAGCACGAGATCGTTCAACGGCGTCTCACGCGCCCGATCCGGCAGACGCACGAACAGCAGCGGATAGCCGCCCGGCGACTTGGTACTCAACTCGCGCGCCAACTCCGGATTCATCTCGTGGAAGCGGCGATTCAACTCGGCGCCGAGGTCGATGCCATTGAGGTTGACGACGGGCAGCCAGCCTTCCAGCCGGGTCGGCGAGTTTGGTCCGCCGCGCTTGAGGATGTTCGCCATCGACAGACCGACGCCGCGAATGGCGTCCGCCTCCTGGTGCGTGAGACACAGGCCGGCCCGCTGGCGTGGATCGGCGTAGCGAGCAGCGCGCGCCTGCGGTTCCTCATTGCACAGGCTCTGGATTCGCGGCGGCAGATGCGGCAGGGCGTCGGGATGGACGAAGCAAATGGTGCCGACGAGGCCGTCGAGGACGATGAGGTTGACGGGATAGGGAGTCGTCTTCGCCTCGTCCTGCCAGCCGCCTCCGCCGGCGACAAAGGCCGGGATGGCGACGCGGATGGGGTTGTGCTTGCCCGTCAGCGTCTTGATGTTGGGCCGATAAGAAGCGGTCCGTTCCTGGACTCGCTCCATCGGGGCGGACAGCAGGGCGGCGACAGCGTGACGGATCATGCCCTTGAGGGCAGCGCCGGCGATCAGCACCGCGCCTGGCTCCGTGGAACCCGTTTTCGAGTCGGCGAGCGGTTCGAGAATCTTCTTCTCCTCCTTGATCGGCGGCAGCGGCACGGAACCAAAGCGCTGCCGGGCAAGCGTCTCGAACGCCTGGTGCAGTTCGGGCCGGGCCTGAGCGAGTTCGTACTGATCGTTGGCGGCCAGAAGCGGCGTCAGGGCCGTCAGCGTACAGTGCAGTTCGCCGCTCCAGAGCGTGTCGAGGTCGAGGCGGTCGTGCCAGACGGGGCCATCTTCGACCGCCGACGCCGGTTCGATAGGGACGAAATGATAGGGCGCAGGCTCGCGCTGGAGTTGCTGCGGAGCCGGTGGTCCACCGGCACTTGGACGCCGTCGGCCCTGATCGTGACTCTTCATGACTTCACCTCCAGCCGCCAGCCGACCAGGTTCGTACCCTCGTGATACTCGATGACGCCTAATTTCTGCTTGTCCGACAGCCGTCCCTTCAACCCCACGAGGTTGTAGCGCTTCAGATCGCGGATGAGCAGGACGTCCTGTCTCACGCGCCGCAGCGATTCCCAGGGTTTCGGAAGTTGCTGGAGCGAAGATTGGATCGGTGCCAGCCAGGGAGGCGCACCTTCCTCGTGGAAGGCGGCCAGGCGCACGCGCCCTTTTCCCGCGAGAACGTGAATCCAGCCTTTGTCCCAGAACAGCCGAGCCTCGTCGAGTGGCGTGGATTTCAGGATTTCGGGCAAGCCGCTCAGGTCGCCGGCCCACAAACCGACGAAGTCTTCCACGCGTTTTCGCGCCGGTGTTGGCTCACACCACACGATCGACGGCGATCCCGTAAGCAGGCTGCTGACGACCTCGGCCACGGCCTTGCCCTGAATTTTGCCGTGCAGAACAGTCAGTGACACACCACTGTCACTCATCGGTTGTCCTCCCACTTGATCCCCGCCAGCGCCGCGACAATGCCGCTGTCCTTGATCTCGTCGCTCTTCGCTTCCTCTCCCGCCCCACCGTAGGACAGTCGGGTGAAGCGCCAGGGCGACCAGCCGTGGCCGCGCCACTTACCGCCGCCCTGCGGCATGAAGCCGAGTTCCGCCAGCCGCAGCGCCGGCAGCAGCGCCTTCAGAGAAGCCGGCATGTCCTTGGCCAGCCCCTCAATGACGAGTTGAATCGCGAACGTCCCTTCAAGCAGGGCGACGCGGTCGAATTTGCCCGAGCCGTAGACGCCGGCCGTGAACTCGTCCTCCGCGTGATGTTGCAGCCAGGCCAAACGGTAACGATCCACTTCGAGCCGGGCGTCGCGCACCAGTAGCCGGCCGCCTCTTTCCGCCAGACCAAACAGTTTCGCCACCTCGTCAATGGGATCGGTCTTCTTCAAGGGTTTCCTCGGCTTGTTCGGATCGATGACTTCATCGTCCTCCTTGCCCTGACGCAGCCAGCGCGAAGCGGCGTGACGCAAAGGTCCACGCACGCCGCTGCCGGGCAGGAAGGGCCGTTGACCTTCCTTGCCGGACGTTGTCACGATCGGCGCATCCGGGGAGTAGCCATCGTGGAATTCCTTGTCGCGCATGCCGAGCGGCCCCAGCAAATGTTCGCCGCCCAGCGGCTCCAGTTCGCCCGCCGCGTGTCCGCCGACGGAGAGAGTATCCCAGCCCCAGTCACTCTTCTGCGCGGAGACGGTCGCGCTGAGAGTGACGTAACAGAATCGTCCCTTGGGCAGTGGACCACCCCATAGCTTCTGGCCCTTGTCGAGCAGCGCCGCCGCACCGCTGATGGGTTCGACGCCGGCGACGCCCTTCAGCAGCCGGAAGCTCTCGAAGCGGTCTCGGCTGGTGTCGGGCCAGGCGTCGAGCGATTCCTTCGTCAACGGCAGACGCAGTACCTCGACGTCTTCCAGCCGCATCCAGCCGAGACCGCGGGCGGCGCTGGCCCCGAGCCAGCAGCGGCCTTGCGTCCACTCCCACAGAGCCAGCAGTGCGGCCGCCTCGACCTTGTCCTCGCCGCGAAGCGTGTCGATCTCGAAGAACAGGTCCCAGCTTCGCCCGGCCGGGATCGTCTCGATGTCGAACAGGGCGCGCGCTTCGGCAGCGGTCGCGCCGGTCGCCTGACGAATGCCGACGCCCTGGCGCATCTCCGTCGTCTGTTCTCCCTTGAGGTGGGCCGGGTGAAAGTGCCAGAGCGATTGGCGCAGTTCCTTGTCGTCAGCGGGCGTGGGGGGCTTGCGCATGTGGGCCTTGCCGCTGATCTTCTCCCAGAAGCCGCCGCGCGCCCGCGTCGGTTCGAGCAGGTCGGGGAAGATGCGTCCCGCTGTCTCGACGAGGCAACCGGCGAGTCCTGTCCCCGGAATGGTCAGGCGATTGCGGCCGTCGCGGGCGCACTGCAGGTCCGCGCCGCCGGCTTCCAACTGCGAGCCGCCAACCGACAGCGACGATTCCTGGACCAGTTTGCCGCGAACCAGGGTGCGATAGATACGGGTCATGTCCGGTCCTCTCCCTTCCGCCGCCGGTTGCGCATCTGGGCGACGACGGCCTGGGCCAGATGATCGAGGAAGAATTGCTTCTGCTTGTGGTCCGTCAACTTGTTCACCTTCTCGCGCAACTCTTTCGGCAGTTGGTCCCACTTCGCTCCCGAGAGCTTTTTGGCGTGTTTCTCCAGTTCGTCAAACACCGCCGCGAGTTGGACTTCGTCCGCCGCGCGGGCGCGGTTCCGCAGCCATTGCCATTGCGTCACTGTCGGGTTCGACTTGCCGCGCTGATCGTAGAGTTTGCGGCCTTCCATGAACTTCTCGACTTCTTCCAGCACATTCTCGCGCCAATCGACGGGGCGGGTCGTGAAGGGCAGTTCCTCCGCCGGTTTCTCACCGATCCAGTAGGCTGCATCGTGCAGGTCAAGATCGACGACGAATCGGCCGAAACCTTCCGCGACCCGCTCTCCGAGTCCGCCGCGCTCGCTGGCTTTTGCCAGGGCGCTTCGCCAGGCGGCAATCACTTCCGCAGTCCCTTCAAGATGGAAGACGCTACCGCGCTTGACCGCCAGCGCTGCCGCTCTTGGCAGACCGCTCGCCGTGTTGAAGCCGTAGACCTCCGTCGTTTCACTCACACTGCGGTCGCGGTCGATGACAACCGTGCCGGTTAACTCCTCGCCGCTCGCCTCCTCGCCGTTCGCCTCCTTGACCAATTCCTTCAGGTCATCGGCCCGTGGATCGGTGAGGAAGGTCAGCCAGGGAGTGCGCGCGATCAGGTCGCTGGTCAGCGTCAGCGTCAGACGATCCGCAGCAGACACGGCCGGAACCGTCATCGCGGGAACGACGCACTGTTCGATGACGACAGGTCTGCCGCCACGGCCAATGCGAAGCCAGCCGCGTTCCTTGACATCGCCCGCCAGAAGAGACGCGGCGGCAATCTGAAACCTCGCGGCCTCGGCGTCGTTGTCGAAGAGCAGTTCGGCGAGGAAGTGCTGGTCCTCCCACAGCACCTGTTCGCTGAATAGTCCTTCCTCGCGATGCTCGGGCCGCTCTCTGTCGCCATCGCGCCGCTTTGTCGACACGGTGTTCCGCAAGAGGACGCCCATTTGGGGCCTGATACGCCTCCAGACGCTGCCGGCGCGAACGGCGTAGTCCTCCGTCTTGATGCGCTTGAAGTCGAGGTCTTCCGCATAGAAGTCCTTCGCCACATCTTCTTCATCCTCGTCTGGAAGTGGAAACGCACAAAGATCTCGCTCGCCCGGCCGATCCAGGACGGTCGGAGGTTCGCCCGACAGCACCCACCAGGGCAACAGCGGCAACGAGGTTTTTTCCTTATCGTCCTTGGGCTTCCCCTGTCCGCCCTTGGGCGCGCACACCGACAACGGCAGCGGCACGACCAGCGTCTCAGCCCCGCTGCCCTTGGGTACGACGTAGGCGTTACCCACCTTCATCGTCGGGGCGAGGGCATTCGCGACCTTCTTTTGCTCGTGCGCTGACAGCCAGTGAAGCAGGGCGGCGCGAAGACGGGTGCCGGGGATATGACCCTGGCTGCGAATCAGGTTGCCGGCAAGCGCCGTCGATGCCAGGTTGAGTGGCTCCAGATTGCGCAGCACCAGCCGCAGTTTCCGGCCCGCGAGAACAGTCGGCGAGGGAACGGGGAGCGGCGTCGGCTTCAACTCCTCGACGAGTTTCACCTGGCCCCAGCCGCGCGTCTTGCCGTTTCCCAGCGGCGGCAATCGCTTCAGAAGGCGAATGAGGAGCGCGACGTCTTCCGCGTGGTCGCCCGGCAAACGGATCTCGCCCTTGAGAACGAGTCCAGCGCTGGCGAATTCCATCTGCCGCAGCGTCTTCTCCTCTGGCCGGCGGCTGTGCGTCTCGCGCGCCGTCGAGGACCATGTGAGGAACAGTTCGCGTTTTTCCTGATGTTGATCCTCGTCGCAAAAGCGAAGAGAACGAACAATCGTGGAGCCAGGATGGCTGGCCGATTCCTCTTCGATGGTTCGCCCGAGGAGCTGATGCAGCCGCTCGCGATCCTCCGAGATATCGACTTTCGCTTCCTTGCAGGAGGCGAACCAGTCCTCGGCCGCCTCGCGCAGCAGCCCCCGCACTGTCGAGGCCCAGACGACGGGGTCGCCGTTCTGGTCGCGGCTTTGGGTGTCATCGACGATGCCGAGCCGGCCAACACCCGTGCCGGTATGCAGGTCTTCCAGCAGTTCCAGCCTGAAAACCAGGGCGACTTCACTCATGGTTGTCCACCTTTCTCGCTCTCCGCCTTGTGCCGCAGCGACTCCAATTCGTAGACCTCGAGGAAATCGAGCAACCGAGTGAGCCAGGTTTGCGAGCCGCAGTCCTGCCAGATCGAATCGCCGGTCATGAGCGGTTTCAGAAGGGTCCGCACCTCGTCGGGTGCCTGGCGCAGCGCCCAGTCGCCTTGCCGCCGGCCCTCCGGCAGCTTGTGTGCAAGGGCCATCAGTTGACTGCGCGCGAGCCGATCCGTCTCGGGAATTCCCTTGATCGCTGCTTGCGCCACCGTGTGGAGTCCCTCCAGGCTCAGGCCCTCGCCCAGGATTCGATAGGGTTTGCCGGACAGGACGAGCCTGTCGCCGTTCGTGTAGCGGACGAGGGAATCGCGGCGGCGCACCTCGGCGACGTCCTCGTGCCAGGCCTCACTGATGGCCAGCCAATCGACGACTGAACCGCGTGTCTCCTTCGGCATGGCGCGATAGAGACGTTTGGCGCTGCCAGCCAGTTCCTCGGCGAGGGCGTGCGAGCGATGAAAGGGAAACTTCTTCTTGACGATGGCGATCCCCATACCGATGTAAAGCGGACTACCATCCGCGAGGTTCAGTTTCTCCAGTTCGCGCATGTAGGCGATGGCGAAGGGCATGGCGTAGACGGCATCACACACGAGAAGCAGATCGTCGCCGCCGACCATCATCAGGCGAAAAGGAAGCCGGCCTTTCTTATCGCTTTCCCGCAACCGCTCCGCCTGAACCTTGAACGTCTCGACGAGGGCATTGACCAGGGCGATGCGGACCGTTGTTCGCATCGCATGGAAGAACTGTTCACCGCGAGCCTCTCGCTTGAAGAAATCGTCCTCCTTCGAGACGCCGTCGCGCCACTTCTTCGACCGCGAGCCAATGCCGTTGCCGTCGGCCGCAATAACGGCGAGGTAGCCGCTGACCGAGGCGACATGCTCGAATTGATTGGGAAACGAATCATCGTCCAGACCCAGTTTGTCGAGCAGATACCCACGGAGAAGGCCGAGTACTTCTTTCGTGTCACCGCGATCAAACTTGCTGGCCTGGTCCTTCTTCTTCTTGACCGATGCGGAGACAGGAATCTCTCCTTTATCATCCAGAGAGGGAACCGTGGTCGAGGCGGCCCCTTGTTGCGTCACGGCGCAGACCTGGAACTGCGGCAGGTCAAGGAGAAGCGTTCCCTTCGAGGGGGGAGGGGATTTCTTCGTTTCTGCCTTCTTTTCCTCCTTGGCGGGACCACGCCAGCACTGTCCGTTCCACTTCAATTCGACGGGGCGAGCCTTGACAGACAAACCGGGAAGGTCTTCGCCGACGAGCGCGCGCGCCCGCCTCACGAACTCGTCCGCCTGGTTCTTCGTCGCGAACACCGCCTGAAAGTGGCCGCCATCGCGGGCCAGGATGCCCTGGAGGTAAGCCGCGCGCGGATTGTCGCGATCCGAAGGGCCGGTCAGAGGGTCGCCCGGGAGTTCCCGCGGCTCCAGACTGAGTTCGGCAATCTGGGCGAGGGTCGTCGCGGGAAGTGCGGCATCAAGGCCAGCAGAACGGGCGAGGGCCGGAAGGTTCCTGTCGCCGATGAACTTCCCCCCGACAAGCTGACCGCGCAGAACTTCGCCGATCAGGGCGTTGGCGCCGATCATCGATTTCAGTTCGGATACCGCGAACAGATATGTCTGCACACGGCCGAATTCCAGCTTCACCAGCCAGACGGCAAGGGCGCTCATGCGATGGTTCCTCGACGAAAATCACACCAAGACAGGCGGGCGCGAGAAGGGATATCGTGCGTCGGACTCACGCTGCCATCCAGCCTCAAGCAAACAGCGACGCATCCTATCCCCGATCCAGCGCGATTACAAGAAACTTTTTTTTCCGCAACCCCTCGACAATATGATGTTTCGTTCACTATGATTGATCCACTTCATTTCTCTCTGATTCGGAGGGCCGACATGAGCGATCCCCCACGTTCTCTCGCGGTGACTGACATCGACCTCGAACTGCTCGAACGCCTTCGAGCCGGCGATATCCTCGCCCCGGCGGCAGTCTGTCAACGGTTCCTCACTCTGCTCCTGGCCTGGCTGGCCTCTCGTTATCCAAACGCCGACGAACACGCGCGAATGACAGCGGTTCACGACACGCTGTTGAATTTCGTCAAGCATCCTGAGGCATTCGATCCGGCGCAACGAAGCCTCGAAGGGTATCTGCGCATGGCGGCCGAAGGCGATTTGCGAAATCTCGATCGGAAGGAAGGGCGCCATCATCGCGGGCAAAAATCGTGGAATTCTGTCGAAGACGCCCGCGCGGATGGGAATACATCTGCGAGAGAGGACGATCCCTCCCGGACGCTGCAACTCGCCGAGGAACGTGAAGCGGCGGCCGCAACCCTCCGCCGGATCAGCGAAAACTGGACCGATGAGGAGAAACGCTTCCTCGACCTGATGCGCCAGGAAGAGAAGGACACGGCCATCTACGCGGCCATCCTGGGAATGGAGACACTGCCCTTCGCCGAACAACAGCATGAGGTGAAGAAGATGCGCGACCGGATCGTGAAACGCCTGCAACGAGGAGGACGTCATGAATGAAGCGATTGAGCTTCTCGCGCGGCGGGCGGAAGACGATCCCTTTTTTCTCGGATCGCTGCTGGTCCTGTTCGCGCGGAGCGAGACGATGGACGACGCGACACTCGCCGACTTCCTCGGCTGCCCGGTCGAGACAGTACCGGCGCTCAAGCTGTGCGGCACACCACGCGAGGAGACCGCCGGCTTCCGCGCTGACATGGAGCGCGTCGCCCAGCACTTCGGCCTGAGCCTGGACCGTCTTGTCGAGGGGGTGCGGCGCGGCCAGGCCCTGCAACGGCTGCGAACGGCGTCACACGCCAGTCGGGGCTTGCTGGCCGCGGCGCGCGATGAGGACGAGGAGCCGCCATCATGAGCGTGCAACTGTGGATCAGCGAACTGATTGCCGGATTCTGGGAACGGGCCGGACAGCCGGAGTCGTTTCCACGCTCGCTGCGGGCCGCCCTCGGCCTGGCGTTTCCGGTGTCGATCAAGGAGCAGAGTCCGTTGCGGCTGTCATCCGTCCTCGACTGGCTGCGTATCAACGAGGTTCCTTTCTTCCTCGATGAACCGGATCGGCCGTTGCGGGCCTGCCTTGTCGGCTTCAACGGCGGCGGTGTTGTCTTCATCGAGGCAGACGATGCCGAGGACGAGAAGCGATTCAGCCTGGCACACGAGATCGGCCACTTCCTGCGCGACTACTGGCAGCCGCGCCAGCACGCCGCCCGCCGGCTCGGGCCGCAGGTGCTGGAAGTCTTCGATGGACTGAGGCCGGCGCGCGACGAGGAAAGACTCGGCGCGATGCTGGGACGAGTGCCGATCGGCGTTCACACGCATTTGCTGGGACGCGACACACAGGGCCGGGCCGGTGCGCGGGTGACCGAGGCGGAACAAGCGGCTGACCGGCTGGCCTTCGAACTGCTGGCGCCGGCGCGCGAGGTGTTCGGGCGCCTGGGACGAAAGCGAAAGCGCGAGCGGGCCGTCGAGTTGCTGCAGGCGGAGTTCGGCTTGCCGGCGGCGCAGGCCAGGCGCTATGCCGAGATGCTGGTGCCGGCTTCGCGGACGGAGGGATGGATATTGCGGCTGCGAGGATGAGGGAGGGCTGACGCATGGCCGGGTCCGATGGGGCGCTGATTCGTGGCCGCGAGGGCGAGCCGCCGGAACGGGTGGAGTCGTTCGGACTCGGTCCCGATGCGTTCCGCGAGGGGTTCGGCGAGGAACTGACGCGCACCCTCGATCTCGCCACCTGGCATCCCGGCTGGAACCTTGGCACGGAGTATGAGCGGATAGAAACCGAAGTGCGCGAGGCCGTCGAACGAGAGGACGGCTTTCAGCGGCGCGTGCGTCAGGAAATCCATCCACGCCTGGCCTGGGGCGAGGGGGCGCCGAAGTGCGCGGGGCGATATGAGGTAACGGTCGATGAGATTGCCCAGGTGCATCGCGGCTTGCTGTTCAACGGCGGCGTCGAGGCTTGCGACGGCAACAAGCACGTCTACGACACGCTGCCGCTGACGATCTATCAGATTGGTGTGGCGCTGGTGTCGTATGGCGACAACCAGGGGACGTGGTGTCAAAGGCTGTTTCGCCGCGATTTGCATCTCGATCATGGCGACCTGATCGCCTCGACGCTGGACCAGTTGGAGCGGCGCAGCCAGCGCGGCGGACTGAACCAGCCGCAGCCGGGCGACATGCTCTCGGAGTTGGGAGAGCGGGCGATCATGTCGTATGCCGAGCGGGCTGTGCTGCTCGATCGCTCCGAGGCCGTGTGGCGGATGGGACACGGCAGTCCGGCGCCGCTGGAACTGCTCAATGGGGCGGGCTGTCCCGATCTGGTCATCGAGTCGATCAAGGTGATGCGCGGGCTGATCGAGGGGCATCGCAAGTTTGTCTTCGTGGCCAGCGAGCCGGGCGATTTGGGGTTGCTGACCATCGGCCAGGGGCTGCATCCGCTGGAGTTCGCCATCGTCTGCACGCTGCGCGACCGGCTGGAATATGCCCTGAGTCAGATGTCGTTTTCGGATCGCGTCAGTGTCGATGCAACCTGGGATGGCGAGACGCTGACGACGGAGCAATGGGTGCAGCGTTTCCGCGATGAGATTGCACCGCATGTCGTCGTCGGCGTCTATCGGGCGACCCGGCTGGCGCCGGCCCAGTTGTTCTACGCCCACGAGGACCACTTTGACGTGGCCGCGCGGATCGCGCTGGCGGATAGCGTGTTGCAGGAAGAACGCGGGTTTCCGCTGCTGATCGAACTGGCCGACCGGGTCTGTCGCGACGTGTACGGCGGCAGCACTTTGAAGGAGATGGCGTCAGCGGCCTATGCGGCGGCGGGAGTACCGTTCCGTTACCAGAGCGAACGCGCGACACGTTCGCGCTAACAGGCGAGCCGCCGAGAAAGTAGCCGAAGTCGCCAGACTTCGGGCTGCTCGATAGTCCCCAAGAACCCGAATTCTGGCGAATTCGGCTACACCTGGCGCTGTGGTGGTGAGCGGCCGGGTCCTTCGAGGAGGTTCATCATGTCAGCGACAGCCGCGCCGGATTTGCAACGCCGTCTCGCGGAGGACATCGCCGCCGCGGGGGGCGAGACGCCGGAACGCGATGACGCCATCGGCCTGACCATGTTCGACATGCCCGGCAGCGAGGATGGCACCCTCACCGTCCTGCTCGGCCGCGAACGAGCGCAGCAAGCGCCCGCCCAGTCGCTCGTCCGCATCGAGAGCCGTGCTGATGGCCGGCGCTATCTCGGCGTCGTCACCGCCGGGCCGTTCGCCGAGCCGGACAGCCTCAAGGCCGACTCGACCATCCTCGTCACCGTGGCGACACGCGGCGGCGCGTATCTGCCGCCGTTTCATGGCCGGGTGCAGGTGTCGCTGCTGGGAGAACAGCTTGCCGATGGTTCGCTGACGCCGCCCCGCCTGCGGCCGCTGCCGCACAGTCCTGTCTATCGTCTCGACGACCGCGAGGCGGCGGCCGTGCTGCATGCGGAGGGCGATCTGCGTCTGGGACTCGCTGTCGGACACGAGTCGCTGCCGGTGTGCGTGCCGTCGGACGCGAAGAGCGTGCTGCCTCGTCATACGGCCATCCTTGGCACGACGGGCGCAGGCAAATCGACGACGGTGGCGAACCTGATGGCCCAGGCGCGAGCGGCGGGCATGGCCGTCGTGTTGCTCGATGTCGAAGGCGAATACACGTTCCTCCATGAGCCGACAGTCGATGCTCGCATGCGGACGGCGCTGGCCGAGCGCGGCCTGGAGCCGGCAGGGATCCCGGCAAAGCGAATGACCGTCTATCACCTGGTGGGACGGGGGAGCGCCAATCCAGAACATCCGCAACTGCGACCTTTCTCGCTCCAGTTCGCCCGGCTGTCGCCCTACGCGGTAGGAGAGATCCTTGACCTGTCCGATGCGCAAAAGGGACGGTTCTTCCAGGCGTACGACGTGGCCAAGGAGTTGCTGCGCGACCTGGGCGTGTTCCCGCGCAGGGGAAACGACGACGACGAACGGCTGGCCCTGGAGATCGACGAGTTTGAGCGGGGCTACCCGCGCATGACATTGCCCTTGCTGATGGACGTCGTCAGCATGTGCCTGACGCGGGCCGATCGCGGCAGCAAGGAATCGAACAAGACGAAGGACGCCGAGCCTTGCGACAGCATTCGCTATCGGACCCCCCAACTGCGGGAGAAGGAGGGACGCGACGCGCTGCTGAAGCGCGTCCATGCGGCCAACCCCGAGGCCCAGGCAATCTCGTGGCGGGCGCTGCTGGGGCGGCTGTCGCGGCTGAATCGGTTGAAGGTGTTCTACGACGAGACCGGTGACGTGAAGCCGTTGAGCTACAAGACGATGCTGGAGCCGGGGGCGCTTTCGGTTGTCGATCTGTCGGACTCGGGGATGTCGGAGCTGAACAACCTGGTGATCGCGGACCTTCTGCGCGGGCTGCAGGAAGCGCAGGACCTGGCCTATCAGCAGCACGAGCGCGGCGAGAGCAAGACGCCACCGACACGGGTCCTGCTGGTGATCGAGGAGGCGCACGAGTTCCTGAGCGCCGAGCGGATCGAGAAAATGAGCATCCTGTTCGAGCAGGTAGCGCGGCTGGCAAAGCGTGGCCGGAAGCGGTGGCTGGGGCTGGCGTTCGTGACGCAGTTGCCAGCTCATCTGCCGCGGCAGTTGTTTGGACTGATCAACAACTACATCCTGCACAAGATCACCGACCCGGCCGTGGCGGCGACGCTGCGCAAGACGGTCAGTGGCATCGACGAAGGGCTGTGGACGCGGCTGCCGGGATTGGCGCCGGGCCAGGCGATCGTGTCGTTCGGCCACATGACGCGGCCGCTGCTGGTGTCGATGGACCCGGCCGGGGCGAAGTTGCGGCTGGTGGACTGAGATCGCACCGCCCTCGCCTCCGCTCGACCCCTGCCGGCTCGTCCGGCAGGTGAAGCAGTTTGGGAAGCTAAAAAGCTGGCTCCCTCTGACTTCGACCCCTGCCGGCTTGTGAGATCGTCCCGCTTTTAAGGGCTGGATATTCCAGGGTTTGCGTGAGTGGCGTCGTTGTGCTGTTCTCGGAGTTTCAGGACCGCGAGAAGATTATGGGCGAGTACAACCAGACCCACTTCGATCCGCGCTCGCCGC
>JBBSDR010000034.1:0-14166 GCA_038240465.1 Gemmatales bacterium | reverse complement strand
TCTCCTTGTCCACGACGCACAGCAGTTTCTCGCCCGCGACGAAACGGCGCACGTTCTCGCGGAACAGCTTCCAGCGCCGCTCCATCGCCTCCGGCGACTGGCCGCCAAGATGAGGCGTGATCGCGACATGAGGCGCTTTCCACAGCGGATGATCGTCCGGCAGCGGCTCCGGATCGCTGACGTCCAGTCCGGCGCCCGCGAGCCGCTTCTCCTTCAGCGCCGTCACGAGCGCCGAAGTCTCGACCAGTCCGCCGCGGGCGATGTTGATCAGATAAGCGCTTGGCTTCATCTCTTTCAACTGCTTCGCGCCAATCAGTCCCTTCGTCTTCTTTGTCTGCGGACAGGCCAGGACGACGACGTCGGCCTCCGGCAGCAGTTCCATCAGCCGGTCCGGTTTGTGCAGGCCGAAGACGAACGCCGGCTTCTCGATATTCTTGGGATCGATGGCGACGACGCGCATGCCGAAGGCGTGGCCGCGGCGCGCGACCTGCGTGCCGATGCCGCCCAGGCCGACGATCAGCATCGTCTTGCCGTGCAGTTCCTGCGGCTTGAACGACGTCTTGCGCCACATGGCCTCGCCCTGAATCGGCCGCGCATCCTGCACACCGCGCGTCAGCGACAGCAACAAGGCGAATGCCTGATCCGCGACATTCGGGCCGTAGATGCGCGAAGTGTTCGTCAGCACGACGCGACTCTTGACCAGCTCCGGGAACAGGTACGGATCGACGCCGGCGCTGACGACCTGGACCCAGCGCAGGTTCTTGCCCGCCTCGACGATCTCCTTCGAGCAGAAGCCGACGACGCCGTCCGCATCGCCCACCACCTTCGCCGCCTCAATGGCATCGCGAGCCGGAATGAACTCGACGTCCGGCGCGATCAGCTTCAGTTCCGCGACCCGGCGCGCCGTCAGACCGGACGGCACCACGATGCGCCTTGGCTTTGTCCAGCCTCGATCGCCCTTCATCGGCGACGGACCCTCGTAGATGCCGAAATCCTCGGCAAGGTCCCACGGCGCGATGCGGCCTGTCAACTCGGCGTGGACGTGGTCGATGTTGTCCTTGTTCGTCTTCGGCTCGACGCCGGTCCATTGCTTGTACCAGGGCATGTCGATTGTCGGAATGATGTCGTCGAGTCCCTTGCCGTCGTCGATGCCCTTTTGTACCTGCTTGCGCAACTCGACGAAGTAGCGTTTCTGAGTTGCGAGCAGGTCCTTGCCGGTGATGGCCCCATGGCCGGGACAGATCATCTTGATGTCGAGTTGCTGCATGCCTTCGAGGGCCCTGATCCACGAGGCGGAGTCGGAATGGCCCATGTAGTTGAATGAGCCGTTGACGCAGGCGTCGCCGGTGCAGAGGATTTTGTGCTTGGGCAAATAGGCACAGGCGTCGCCGGCGGTGTGAGCGTGGCCGAAGAAGAGGAACTCGACGCGCTGCTTGCCGTCGTCGAGGACCAGCTTGTCGTCGAAGATGACGTTGGGTGTTTTGAGGAAACTGTCGCGCACGTCCTTGCGTCCCGTCGGGCCACGGCCTGCCTCGGCGAACTCCCTGGGGCCATTGACGCGCAGCAGCCGGGCGCAGTTGGCCTGGGCGACGACGCTGGCCCCATACTTGGCGAAGATGGCGTTGCCGTAGGCGTGGTCGCCGTGATGATGGGTGTCGAAGACATAGCGGATCGGCTTGTCGGTTGTCTTCTTGATGGCGGCGACGACGTCCTCGGCTTCCTTGGGGAAGTTGGCATCGACGACAGCGACATAGTCCTCGAAGACGATCCAGATGTTGTTGCTGCCGCCGAAGGGAATGTTCTTGTCGGTCGCGCTGATGGAGGAATAGCGGAAGAAGACGCCGGGCGCGACTTCCTTCACCTCGTTGAACTTCATCGCGGGTTTGTTATCGGCTGCGCGAAGGGGAACGGCGAACAGTAGCAGCGGAAGAAGACGCAGCATCGGCAGTCTCCGGCAGGTGATGACTCAAGGAGGCGACGACACGATACTGTAAGCGCTCGCCGGCCGGATCGCAACGTCCTGAATGGAGGATGAATGGGGAATGGGAAAAGCCCCGATCCAGGTCGTGCCTGGCGGGGCAGTTCGTGCGGAATTGGGGCGCGGAACTGCGCTCAGGCCGCCTGGACGCCGGCCGAGGGAGCAGGAGTCAGCTTGAAAATGCAGCGTTTCGTGTTGCTGTTCCACATGAACTGTAGCAGGGGGATGGACTGCAAGTCCGCCGATGCGAAGAACCCGTTCAGGTCCGCCTCGTTGACGACCACCATGTCGCGACTGCCGACGTGGCCCTGCACGTCGGGCGAGACAAAGGCATCGACGACAATCGATCCCTGCGGGTCCAGCAGGCGGCGCATGTGGTGCAGCATCGCGTGGATTTCGTCGGGGTACATGTGGGTGAAGACGCTGCCGAGATAGATGCAGTCGAAGGTCATGCCCTCGAGCGGCACGCTCTCCATGTCATTGCGAAGGAAGTGAAAGTTCGGCCGGACGTAGTGCTTGCGGCAAAAGGCGATGGCCTCCTCGACGAGGTCGGTGCCGTAATACAGCCCGCCGGGGGCGAGATAGTTCATCAGCGGCTGGGTCAACTGTCCCGTGCCGCAGCCAATGTCCAGGATGCGCGACTCCGGCTTCAACCCCAGTTGGATCAGAAAGCCCAGCTTCTCTCGGCCCAGTTTCTCGAATTCCTCCTTGCTGCTGGGACCGACCACCGACCAGTAGTCGTTGTCGAGGTTGGTCCTGCCGTAGAACGAGTGGTAATCGAAGGAGGGGTCGCCTCGGGTCGGGTCAGCCCCCTCGAGTTCGAGGGTCCGGCGCGCCACATGATGCCGGGGTCCGCGAAACCAGCCGACGTTGCGGCGTTCGAGATCGAACTCCATTTCATAGGTGCAGGCCGTGTTGAGCGTCTGAATGTCACAGTCGATGATGGCATATTCGCCTGGCCGAACCGGGCCGGGCAGCAAGGTCCTTCTGCCATCGTCGTAAGCGAAGTATTCCTTGTCGCCGGCACTGCGCCAGTGAATGCCGAGGCGAACAGAGAACTGCCCGCGAGCATGCCAGACGCGCGAACCGACGTTGGTCACCTTGATCGTGGCCAGGCCGGCATGGGGAAGCTGCAAGCGCTCGGGACAGGACAGCACCTCGATCCTGGCCTGGAACCCCTTGAGCGACTGGAATCGGCCGAGGGCGACAGCCAACTTCTTCGCCAGCTTGCGGATTTTTCCGAGCATGTGCGGCTTCCTTTTTTCGACGGCCTCGCCGAGGAGGCGTTCTCGTCAGACCGGGCAAGGGTAGCTCCTTACTCCAGACCGCGGGCCCGGTCAAGTCAACCTGAGGGGCGTGCAAGTGTTCACTGGACAACGCCGGCGCAACCTGCTAAGCATACGGTGTCTTTCGGGACACAAATCGACCTCTCGCCAGCATCGCGAGGCGTGATGCGCGAGTGTCAGCTAGAAAGGACCCGCTTTCATGACGCACACCGTCTGCCAGCCCTGTTACGATTGCAAGTACACCGACTGCGTGGCCGTCTGTCCGGTGGAGTGCTTCTATCAAGACGAGAAGATGCTCTACATCGATCCGGCCGACTGCATCGACTGCGAAGCCTGCGTGCCGGAATGCCCGGTGGAGGCGATCTTCGCCGAGGCCAACGTCCCCGGCCAGTGGGCCAGCTTCACTCCCCTGAATGCCGAGCGGTCGGCGGCCCTGAAGGAGTCCGGCGGCGGGATCACCGAGAAGGCGTCGCCCCAGGAAGGCGCCGAGTGCAAGAAGGCGTGATGGCCTGAATCCGGCAAGGACGAGAGCCGTGAACGCGAGCGCAGGGCAGTCCCCGCGCTCGCGGCTCATTTTCATGAGTCCGATCGAAAACGCTCAGCGATTCGGCGCGGAGCCAATCAGATAGCCAGACGTCTTCATCGACGCGGCCAAACGGTCGCCGGCAAGTTTCGCCTGGGGCGAATCGACATGCGCTTGCGCGATGGCCTTGAACCAGAACAATTGCCGATCGCGCGGCGGTAAAGCGTCGGGGTCGAGTCCCAGTTCCACAACAGCCTCGCGCTCCCAGCGCAGACGTTTCAACAGGGCGGCCACCTCGCGCCACGTCTGGCCGTTCGAGACAATCGTCCCATCTTCCAGGGCCACCGCACGGCCAATCAACACATGCAGCAGGCCAAGGAAATTGCCGGCGGCGTTCCCCTGCGCTCTCACCGCCTCCAGAAACTCTCGCAGCCGATCCATGACTTGGCCCCGTGCGGGCGGCTCTCGACCGGACATCACCGCCTCGGTCGCAACAGCCCCGTCTCCTTTGCCCAGATTATCCATTATACCATAGCCTCCCGCCTGACCGGAACTGCGTCTTTCCTCTTCTCTCCTTTTCGGCCATAACCCCGTATCAGCTTCTTCTCTCTGTCTTTCCCAAACCCCACGATCACTTTTCGTCCCCGGAAACCCCCTACAAAAGAAGGAATCCCTTTTCCTTCTCACCGGCAGAGCAAGTAGAATCATTCATCTCAGCCCGATTGTCCTCGCCGCTCCGGAGGCTTCCATGAGTCGTTTTCTCGGCTTGCTGTTCTTCTGCCTGACCGGGGCGATGCTGCCGGCGGCAGAGCCGGCGACGGGTTTCCTGCCCCGAGCCGAGGTGCGCCAGGCGACGCGCATCGACTGGGAGTTCGTCGCCGCGGGCTTCGGCAAGGACGCCCTGAAGTTGCCCGCCGATTACGACTCGCGCCAGCAGCGCTATCAGCTCTTCGTCCCGCGCACCTACAAGGCCGACAAGAGTTGGCCGCTCATCGTCTTCGTCTCGCCGGGTGACGATCCGCTCGGCTGGCGTTTCTGGCAGAAGACCTGCGAGCAAGGCGGCTTCCTCTTCTGCGCTGCGCACGGGGCCGGGAACAACTGTCCAGCCGGCAAACGGATCCGCATCATCCTCGACATGTTCGACCAGGTCCGCCGCGACTATCGCATTGACGCCGATCGCACCTACGTCACCGGCTTCTCGGGAGGAGGACGCATCTGCTGCACGCTCGGCTACAACCTGCCCGAGTTCTTCGCCGGCATCGTTCCTGTCTGCGGCACCAACCCGCTCGCCAGTCTCGACTACCTGCGCCAGCGGGCGCAGGATCGACTTTCCGTCGCGTTCGTGACCGGCGAGACGGACTTCAACCGGGCCGAGAACGAGAAGTACATGTTCCCTTTCCTGACCGACCTCCACATCCGTGCGCGCCTCTGGGTGGTCCCGAAGCTCGGGCATGCGGTGCCTGGCGATGCGGTGCTGGGCGAGGTGGTCCGCTGGCTGGAAGACGACCTGCCGCGCCGGCGCGAGGACGCGAAGAAGCGGCCGACGCTGGCCTGTCCGCCCGACGACTCGCTGACGCCGTCGTCCCTTGCAGGACGTCTGCTCCAGGCCGCCGAGGTCAGCCTGAAGGACGACAAGACCCTGTGGCGCGGGGTGACGCTGTTGCAGGGGGTCCTCAATCGCTATCCGCGCACCGAGTCCGGCATCAAGGCGCGCAAGCTGCTCGACGATCTGAAGGAGGACGGCAAGCGTCTGGACCTGGCCGGCGAGCAGGGAGGACAGGAAGAGCGGACATTCCTGTCGGCCCAGGCGCAGGCGCTGGATCGTTTCGACAAGACTGCCTCTGCCCTGCAAGCGTGGAAGTTGCTCGCCGAGCAGCATCCGTTCTCGGATGAGGGACGCAAGGCGCTGGCCGAGGTGCGCCGGTTGAGCGGCGTCGCGGCCGGTATGCCTTACCTGGGCATCGGCTTCGCCGGCGAATCGGCGACGGTGGACCGCGTCGCTCCGGGCGGTCCCGCCGACAAGGCAGGAGTGCAATCCGGCGACCGCTTTCGCAGCCTGAATGATGTGGCGATCAAGTCGATGGGCGACGTTCGCGGCGCTCTTGAAAAGGTCAAGCCGGGCGACAAGGTTCGTGTCGTCATCGACCGCAAGGGCCGCATGCTGACTCTGACGCTGGACATCACCGCGCCGCCCGAGAAACCCTGATGGTTAGCCGCGAAAATCAGTCTGAAGCGGCGGACCAGGCTATCATAGACAGCGAAAAGAAAGAGGCCTGGACCTGGCGACGGCGTGAGGACGAGCAAATACAGACATCTGGTGTCCTTTTTATGGGAGAACTCTGAAATGGCGCAGTATGTTAACTGCCCGGAGTGCGGCAGCGACAGCATCGAGAAGGTGGGATTCACCTGGTGGGGCGGCGTGCTGGGGCCAGCAATGCTGACTCATGTCCGCTGCACAAAATGCCGCACGGCCTACAATGGCAAGACCGGAGCGTCCAACACGACGGGCATCGTCATCTACAGTATCATCGTGTGCATTATTGCCTTCGTCCTCTTCTACTTCATCCTGAACATGAAATGAGGCGGTCCTGCCCATGCAACGCCGAACCTTTCTCTCCGCGGCCGCCTCACTGACCGCGCTCGTCGATCGTGCGTTCAGCGCGGAGAAGAAACCAGCGCGCAGCCCCTTCCTCGAAGGCAACTTCGCTCCGATTCGCGAGGAAGTAACGGCCGACAACCTCAAGGTCATCGGCAAGCTGCCGCCGGAGTTGAACGGCCTCTATGTCCGCAACGGCCCCAATCCGCAGTTCGAGCCAAAGGGGCCGTATCACTGGTTCGACGGCGACGGCATGCTGCACGGTCTGCGCCTCCAGGACGGCAAGGCCAGCTATCGCAACCGCTACATCCAGACTGCCGGCTGGCGCGAAGAGAACAAGGCGGGCAAGTCCCTCTACGGCGGCCTGATGGGCTTTCCCGACCTTCAGAGAATCGCCCGCGGCGAGGAAGGCTTCAAGAACGCGGCCAACACCGCCCTCGTCTGGTACAACGGCAAGTTGCTCGCCCTCTGGGAAGGCGGCGCTCCGCATGCCGTCGATGTTCCCGCGCTGAAGACATCGGGCAAGTTCACCTTCGGCGGCAAGCTCAAGCATGCCTTCACGGCCCATCCGAAGATCGACCCGGCGACTGGCGAGATGATGTTCTTCGGCTACGGACCCTTCGCGCCGTATTTGCAATACAGCGTTGCCGACGCCAGGGGGATGATTGTCCGCACGACGCCGATTGAGTTGCCGCGTGCGGTGATGATGCACGATTTCGCCATCACGGCACGGCACACGCTCTTCCTCGATCTGCCGGCGACCTTCGATTTCACGGCGCTGTTCCAGGGCAAGTCGCCAATGGGCTTCGAGCCGAAACACGGCGCCCGCATCGGCGTTCTGCCGCGACACGGCAAAGGCACCGACATCAAGTGGTTCGCGATTCCGCCCTGCTATGTCTTCCACACGCTGAACGCCTGGGACGATGGCGATGCCGTGGTGCTGCTCGCCTGCCGCATGAAGGCGCTGCCCGCCGAGTTGAACGCGACACCTCTGCAGGGGCTGCCCGAAGAGGGCAGTTCGCGCCTTCATCGCTGGCGGCTCGACCTGAAGACGGGCAAGGTGAAGGAGGAAGCGCTGGACGACGTCGCCAGCGATTTCCCGCGTTTCGACGACCGTCTGATGGGCAAGAAGACGCGCTTCGGCTACACGATGAAGCTGTCGATGGACGGTTACGTCAAGTACGACCTGGAGAAGGGATCAGCCGATCGCCACGAGCTGGGCAAGGGCCGATTCGGCGGCGAAGTGGTGTTCGTGCCGCGCTCCGGGGCGAAGAGCGAGGACGACGGCTGGCTGCTGACCTACGTCCACGACCAGACGACAAACAAGAGCGAGTTCGTGGTGTTCGACGCCAGGGAGTTCCGCAAACCGCCCCTGGCACGCGTGCTTTTGCCGCAGCGCGTGCCGTACGGCTTTCACGGCACCTGGCTTGGAGAAGGACTCCTCGCGAAGACCTGAGATGATTTGGGTGCGGTCTTCATCGTCAGGAAGGCGGGCACGAAAGGAGAACGAACTTCCGCGGTTCGTTCATCGCGCTGGTTTCTCCGGCTTCGGTGATGGACGCACCTCTCTCCCGGGTGGCTTCGTTCCCTGCTGATCTGCCTGAGTGGCCGCGATTGGGAACACCACCGGCCAGGCCAGCACCGCGCCCAGCACGCACAACCCCAACAACACGAACAGCCGGGCGGTCCGAAATTGCCGCCGCGGCTTCGGCTTCGGGACCATGATGACCGGCGCGGCAACCGGAATGGCTCGCGGCGGTACTTCTTCAAGGATGACGGTTGCCATCTGGGCAACGGGCGCCGCCATCACCTTGCGCCGCGTCCCCGAGACGCGCGGCGGTCTCGACCTTGGCTCCGTTCGCGAACGAACCAGAGTCCCCACCGCAATGCCGGGGATTTCCGGCTCACGCGGCAACCGCACTGTGGGGACTGTCGGCGGCAGCATTTCCGCGAAGCGGCGCATCTGCAACCTGTCGGGATGAGCCAGCGCCTGTTCCAGGGCAACGACCAGGTCGGCTGGCGTCTGATAGCGATCGTGCGGGTCCTTGGCCAGCAGCTTGTGAAGGATCGACCGAACCGGCGGTGGGACGTCGAGTAGCGGCGGCAGCGGATCAATGTTGTGGCGGATCATCTTCTCGGTCGGTGTCCCACCCTGATACGGCACCTTGCCGGTGAGCAGAAAGACGAAGGTGCAGCCGAGAGAGTACAGATCGGCGCGGATATCGACCGTGCGCGAATCGCGTGCCTGTTCCGGAGCCATGAAATCGACCGTGCCGACGATGACGCCCACTTGCGTCAGTCCGGGAGAAGTGTGCAGGTTGAGCAGCGGCTCGGTTTCTTGCAGCCGGGCCAGGCCGAGGTCAAGGACCTTGATCACCTCGCCCTGGTTGGCGCGGAGCAAGTTCGGCGGCTTGATGTCGCGATGCACCAGGCCGCGTTCGTAGGCGTGTTGCAACCCCAGCGCCGCCTGCCGGATATAGTCGCAAGCCCTGGCCACCGGCACGGACCCCTGCTCCTTGATGAGCCGGCCCAGGTCGATGCCCTCGACATACTCCATGACGATAAACAGGCCGTCATCCGTCTGATCGGCGTCAAAGGCGCGAATCAGATTGGGATGGTCGAGTTGGGCCGTCGTCTCGATCTCGCGGCGAAAGCGCGCGACGACAGTCGGATTGGTGAGCAACTCCTTGCGGATCAATTTCAGAGCGACGGTGCGGCCGAGTTTCCAGTGGCGGGCCTTGAACACCTGGCCCATGCCGCCCTCGCCGATGCGTTCCAGCAAGACGTAACTGCCCTGGAGCAGTTCAGCGCCGCGGCGTGCGAACAGCCGGTTGATCTGGAACGGCGTCAGCCAGTCGCGGTTGAGCAGTTCACCCGCCAGCCCGCGCGGGTTCGCCGCGTAGCGTGGCAACAGCAGCCGCACTTCCTCGACCTGGGCAGGGTCCAGGATTCGACACTGTCCCATCGTCTCGACCAGCGCGCTGACGGGATCCATCATGCCATCACCCGATCCGGCGGCCGGTGAGCAGGCGTCCACACCCGCGCCATCGATACACCTGTTATCATCCGCTTGAAAAACCATAGCTCACGGATCGCCCGGGGGAAAATCAGCGGAGCGTAACAAGGGTCTGCCGTTCACGCGCCGCGTTCCTCAACCGTCAGGACCAGGGCCAGCGCCAGCACCAGCCTCTGGTCGAGACGCTGTTCGCCCTTCAGTTCGAGAACGTAAGGTTTCAACGTGGTCAGACCGCACCCGAGGTGTCCCACGATGGTCTTGCCGTCCGCCGCGAGCAGGTCGAAACTCGCGGGCAGGACGCCGACTCGGTTGCCCGCAAGACGGCGAGCGACTTTCATGGGCTTGCCGCCGAGGAACCCCAGGGCCATGCCCACTCCGCGTCGCGTCAGAGAGAGCGTCATCGAGTCCTCGCGCGCCAGCAGGACGACCCGGCCTCGCGCATCGCGGCAACTCCATTTCTTGCGAAAGAAACTGCGTCCTTCCTTGCCGAGGCGTCCGAGCAGCTTGCCGTCCGGGGTCCGGCAAACGAAGGTATTCTGCCGCGCCAGCACCTCGACGAGGGGATGGCGTCGGTCGGGGTCCGCGTACAGGAACGCTCGTTTCTCGGGTGCCAGGACCAGGACGATTGCCCCGGCCAGCCACCAGGCCATCAGGAACCCCGCGACTCCGAGAGCGATGCCCGTGGTGAGATGATGGGTCCGAAAAGCCGCATGGAGGACCAGCGCGAAGAGCAGAGCGAAGACAACAACCTGGGCAAAGGTCATCGCGCAGCCAGGCTCAAAACTGCCGGGCCGATCGGCGAACAGCAATGGCTCGCCCTCCCGGTCCTGGATTTCCCAGGGAGAACCAGCAGTGCGCTTGTTCGACAGGACATAACAAGACGCATGCAGGGCCGGGTCCGTGGGGAGGTCGAGAGGCGGTTCCTGCGCGGGAACGGCGAGAACGCCCTGGCAGCGCCGGCAGACGGCTGTTTCCGTCTCCGGCGCTACGAAGTGAATCGTCTTGCACTCGGCGCAGACAAGGCGTGTCCTGGTGTGGTGCATGTCCTGCAAATCTGCCGCGAACGGCGCCTTATTCTTGTAGCCGAATTCTGGCGAATTCGGGAACCGCGAGAACCCGAATTCGCCAGAATTCGGGAACCGCGAGAACCCGAATTCTGGCGAATTCGGCTACAAGAAGTATCAGGGGGGGCCTTTCCAGTCGCGCAGCAGCAATTCGACCTGGCGCACGTCATCGTCATCAACGCCCTCGCGCCGTCGATAGCGGCGCTGGAGGCTGTCGAGGATGTGTTCCCACATGGCGCGTGTCGGCTGCAATCCCTGCTTCCAGTCGCCGCGCCGCTGCAACTTCGACTTGAACGCCCACAGGCCCGCGAACTTGATGGCGCACAGGAAGCGGCGCTGGCCCGTCTCGGGGTCCTCGTCGGTCCATTTGATCTCGATGGTCATGCGCCGCTCTTTCTCAATCGTTCGAGGAACTCGTCCAGGTCCGCCGGCAACGGCATCTCCCAGTGCATCGGGTCGCCGTGAACCGGATGGAGGAAACCCAGTTCCGTCGCGTGCAGGGCCAGCCGCGGCGCCCCGCTGGCGTCCTCGATGATCGTGCCATCCGGCTTGCGGCAATACACTTCCTCACCGCAGACCGGATGCCCCAGTTCGGCGAGATGAATGCGGATCTGGTGCGTCCGTCCCGTTTCCAGCCGGCACGACAACAGCGTATGCCGCGGCAGCTTATCGACCACCTCGATGTGCGTGATCGCCTCCTTGCCAAGCGCCTCGTTGTGCGTGCTGCCGCGCCGGCCATCGCCGCGGTCGCGGACCAGCACGCTCCGGATCGTCTGTGAGCGGACGTGTCCCAAAACAAGAGCGAGATAGCGGCGGATGACGCTGTGCCGATGGAACTGCTTGCCCAGGCCGCGTTCGGCGAGGACGCTCCGGGCGAAGACGAGCAGCCCGCTGGTCTCCTTGTCGAGCCGATGGACGACGCGAAGCCGTGGCAGCGGGCCGCGCCCGCTGCGTTCCTGAAGACGGGCGATGTGTTTGGGGACCAGTTCCTCCAGGGCCGGCGAAAGGGCCTTGCGTTCGGCGGTCCAGTCGCGTTCCGAGGGATGGCGCACGCTGTTGAGTCCGCTCGGCTTCTCGACGACGACGACATGTTCGTCGAGATGGCGGATGCGGACGTTGTCGTCGTGGCGCGGCACCGGCAGTGGTTTGGCAAGCAACTCGAAGCGGTCGCCTTCCTTGACGCGGCGAGCGGGATCGAGGCACAGTTCATCGTTGAGCTGCGCGCGGCGCACCTCGACAAGCCGGCGCACGTCGCTCCATGACTGGCCGGGAAGCAGTTGGCGTAACAGGGCCGCAACGGTCAGTCCGGCTTGCTCAACCGCAACAAGAGTAGCGAGGGGCTGTACCATGATCTGCGACTTCCTTCGGCCAGTTCACTCCTCGAGATTGAAAGGGGACTCGGACACAAATTTGAAGGCCTGAACCGTGACAAACCGTTTCTCGGCATTGACGGCATACTGAACATAAAGCATCCCTTCAGCGCCGTGATACAGAATCATGTTCAGCACTTTGAAGTTATTGAGCGGGTTTCCCCAGCCGATGGGATCGCGCATCAGGCGATCGAAGATCTGTCGCATGGCCGAGCGAAATTCCTCGCCTCGACCATGCGCCGCCGCACGGGCAGCAAGTCTCCGCAACTGTTGTCGAGGTGGACCGGAACAAGTGACATGGAAGCCCTGAGGCACTTCATCAGCCATCATGACTCTCCGAAGCGGATTGATCCAGAATGGCGTCCATTTCTCGAATCACTTCCTCAAACGGCACACCATTCTCCATGCTTTGTCGGATATCCTCCTCCCAGACTGCTTCATTGCGATTGACGTCGTCGCGAAGAAGCTGTCCGCACAGGTTCCAGAACGAATCGCGTTCTTGTCGAAGTTTCTCATTTTCGCGTTCGAGCGCGGCAATACGTTCCTCCTGAGCCGCAAGCCGCTCGCGCAATCGTCCCCAGACCGTCTCGAACTCACGCACCGAATCGGCGTTTGACATGACTTGTCCCCTTTCAACCGCGTTGCCCGCGCCGCTTCGCCGTGCGGCGGTGTGGCCGATAGCCCTTCGTCTTCGGGCTCGGACTCTCTCCATATAAACGTACTCGCCGCACGCCTCCTATCCAGCCCGCTCGCGCCGCCGTCAGCGCCGCGGGAGGAGGCGATACCGGGATCAGCCCTGCGCAGCCGCCGATCAGGTGCTGTCGGCCCGCCTCGATCAGCGCCTGTCTCAACTCGAACCAGTTCTCCGGCTTAAAACACTGTAACACGACACGTTGCAGCTTGCGATCTCGCGGTTGTTTGGCGACGAACCCTTGCTCTCTCGTGAGCGGATCGATGCCCGTGTAGGACATGCAGGTCGCGATGTCGCTGGCCTTCCGCATAAAGATCAGTATATCCGGAATGGCATCAAGAGGATGCGACTGCCGACCGACACGAAAATTGCTTCTTCACCCCATGTCGATCAACGAACGGTCGTTTTCTGCTCGTTAAATACGGTCGAAAACGCATCGGTGTGTCGGACCTAAGCGCGCAAGACCGGGGCGCGTGGCGGTGTGCGAGGATCGGTTCCAGCCCAGAAATTCGTCCACAGCCGTCCACGACTGGCCCGATCTCCACCTGGGCCACGCAATGGAGTTCTGCCCTTGGATGGCAGGCGATATCAGGCTTTGCGCCGGCGGTCGGATCGATCGTCGCCAAGATGCGCGAGCACATCAAAAAAGTATCGTCCTGCCGCAGCGGCTGAGTAGCTTCGAGGACGCCCGTGGTCGCTTCCCGATCTATGACGGGGCCGTGACGGCGCTCGTCGAAGTTCTCCACGCGCGCGGGTTGACCGAGCCGGGCGGCGGGTCGGGAATGAAACGGGGGTTGAAGGTCGTTCATTTTGCGTCTACAATGGCGTATGGGCCATTTCCCGTCACCACAGTCTCTGCAAACCCGAGGCTCAGGTTTGGTTGACAGTTGCTTTTGAGTCCTCCATCCATGCATGCATACTATGTGGAACTTGATGGTCTTGGCATCACGGAGCAAATCTATGAAAGCGCGCACTCACTGATCTTCAAAACCAGGCAGAAGACTGATGCACCGCCTACGCTGTTGAAAGTCCTCAAGACAGACGCACCATCCCAGAAGGAAATCGTCCGGTTCCATCAGGAGTATTCGATTGCGCACAGAATCGATTCTCCTTTTGTGGCCAAGGTTCTGGGGTTGATCAACCAGGACCATGTCGTCGCGCTCCGCGTCGAGGATATTGGTGCTCGGAGTCTCAGTGCGTGGCTTGAAACCGATCCACCGTCGTTGTTGGACGGATTGAAAATCGCCATCTCTGTTTGCCGAGGACTACAGGCCATTCACAAAGTGCGGGTCTCTCACAAGGATATCAGCAGTTCGAATGTCGTCTGGAACCGCGAGACGGGTCAGGTCAAGATCATCGACTTCGGGATCGCCAGCATTCTGGACGCCGACGTCGTTACGCCGGAATCGCCGCAGGAGCTCGACGGCACTTTGGCTTACATGTCGCCGGAACAAACCGGCCGCATGAATCGGCCCGTTGACTTCCGCACGGACTTCTATTCGTTCGGGGTCACGCTGTATGAACTGTTTACGGGGAAGAAGCCGTTCTCCAGTCCGGATCCGCTGGAATTGATTCACTGCCTTATTGCAAAAAGCCCGCCGGCACCGAGCAGTGTAAACCCCGACGTTCCACCCATGCTTGG
>JBBSDR010000033.1:0-14250 GCA_038240465.1 Gemmatales bacterium | reverse complement strand
TTGGGGAAGCATAGCAGTTGCAGGGTAACTCAACAATACAAGGGCCGTGGAGAGGACCATGCCGGCGGTCAATCAGATCCTCCGATACCGGCCCCGAGAGGCCATTTTCGACGCGTATCTGTCGGTCGCGCCGCTGGCCCATGCCCTGTTCCGCGCCGCCGAGGCCGTCCACCTCCACAATGTCTCGCTCCGCCGGCCGGTCCTCGACCTCGGCTGCGGCTGCGGCCAGTTCGCCGTCGCTGCTCTCGAAGGCCCGCTCGATGCCGGCGTGGACGTCTGCCCGCGGCAGCTCGCCCGGGCGCGGCGCACCGGTCGATACCTCGACTGCCACCTCGCCGACGCCGGCGCGCTTCCCTTCGGCGATGGCCAGTTCCAGACTGTCCTGTCGGTATCGGTCCTGGAGCATGTTCAGCAGCCGGAAGCCGTGCTGGCCGAAGTCTTCCGCGTCCTGGCGCCGGGCGGCACCTTCGTGGCCACCATCGTGCTGGCGGACCTGCACCAGCACCTGTTCTACCCGCGACTGCTGCTGCGGCTGTGGTTGCCCTGGCTCGGCCGTCTCTACGGTTGGCTGCACGACACGGCTTTCCGGCACCGCAACCTGGCCGGCAAGGAACAGTGGGAAGAGCGGCTGACCGGGGCCGGCTTTCACCTTGCCACCAGCAAGAAGATTGTCCCGCCCGCACTGACGCGCCGCTGGGACCTGCTGCTGCCGGTGGCCTGGCCCTACCTGATCCGCCGCTGGCTGGGCGCGCCGCGACTGGGCCGGCCGCGCTGGTTCCGGAGATGGGCCGGCCGGCTTTTTCAGCGGCTGCGCGCCGAACAGGGGGAGGAAGGGAGCGTCCTGTTCGTGGTCGCCAGGAAGGATGACGAGGGAAGGGAGCGACAACCGCCAGGGGGGCCTGTCCCCAGGCTGGCAAGGGTCACGGCGGTATCGTGAGCGATTCTCGTGGGACGGATTGGAAACGCATCCTGCATGGGGAGGGCTGAGATGACTGGCCAGGTTCAGCGGCCCTGGCGCAGACCGACGACCAGGGAGGAGCCTGCGCGCGGACGCCGGAAATGGCTGCTCCTGGGAGGACTCTGCCTGGCTGGCCTCGCGGGAGCCTGGTTGGTCTGGGGTCGTGACCGCGCGGGGCACTCCCGGCACATTCCCGTCGAAGGCCAGGTGTTTTTCGACGGCCGGCCGCTGAGTCTCCACGCCGACCAGATCGGCAAGGTCTGGTTCTATCCCGATGCCCGCCAGCCCAACGCTTGTCCGACCACCCCTTCGAGCGACATCGACGAGGACGGGCGCTACACGCTCTCGACCGGCGGCCAGCCCGGCATTCCTCCCGGCCGCTACTGGGTGATGCTGATCGCCACGCAGCCCTCCGACCCGCGCCGTCCCTTTCACCGGAGGAAGTCCCTCATCCCGGGTCGCTACTGCGCCGTGGAAACCTCAGGGCTTGTGTTTGAAGTGACTTCCGGGGCGCCATCGGGCGCCTACGACCTGCGTCTGCGAAAGTGAGACCGCCATGCCATCCGCATTCGTCCGGCATCGACCGTTCGCCGGCGGGAAGCACCGGGGCGTTGACACGTCCCGCTCGCTGGAGAGCAGAGGTTCGCGCCGCGGGTTCACGCTGATCGAATTGCTGGTGGTAATTGCCCTCTTCGCCGTCCTGCTCGGCATGCTCTTGCCGGCGGTGCAAAAGGTCCGCGCCTCGGCGGGGCGGACCGTCTGCCGGAACAATCTCAGACAGCTCGGGCAGGCGACACTGCACTATCACTTCACGGAGGGCCGCCTGCCCTATGGCCAGTTTGACGGCCCCTACGGCAGCGGCCCCGACTCCTACGCCTGGAGTCCCTTCGCTCGGCTCTTGCCATACCTGGACCAGGTCCCTCTCCACCGGCAAGGAGGCATCCCCGGCAGAACGCTGCGCCAGAGCGGGATCGCGGCTCAGCAGATTGCCGTGTTCCTCTGCCCGGAGGATCCCGACAGCAGCAATGGCCCGCGACTGGACACCGGCGATCTCGAGGGTTTCCCGGTCGGCCAGACGAACTACAAGTTCGTGAGCGGCGCCAACTGGGGCGACGATTATACAGGGGTGGGACCCTTCCATCACACGGACTGGCGCAACCGGGGTACCAACGGCTCCTACGATGGTCTCAGCAATGGGGATGGGATGTTTTACCGCACCGACTACACCCGCAAGTTGAGGCTGGGCGACATCACCGACGGGGCAAGCAGCACCTTCATGTTCGGGGAAGACGTCTCGTCCCAGAATCGCTGGCTCTCCTGGCCGTACGCCAACAATACCTATGGTACCTGCGCCATTCCTCCGAACAATCGGCGAGCCGATGGCAGCGCGTATGATCCCGCGGACTGGCCGAACACCTGGTCCTTTCGCAGCAAGCATCAAGGCGGTCTGCACTTTGCCTACGCGGACGGATCGGTGCATTTCATCGGCGACAGCATCGATCTGCGGGTTTACCGAGCTATGGCCACGATCCGTGGCGGCGAACCCGTCAGCCCTCCGTGACTTTTCTCAATGGGATTCAGTCCAGGGCTGTCGTCATAGGGGGACTTGCAAGAGCGCGAAACGCAAAGCAGTGAGTGTCAGGCGATGATCTGCTTGCGCCGCGTGATGTAGTCCCAGACGACGTAGCGATCCAGTTCCCGACCCGCTGTGAAGAAGACACGTCCCTTCGTCGATTCCACCATCTTGTACGCAAAGCGCACGTCTTCCGACGACTGGTTCCAACTCGCCAGCAAGAACATGTTGATCGTGATGCCCTCGCGCGAACACATCATCGCCTCGCGCAGCGTCGCATCCTCCGTCTCGCTCGTTGGCGGATAGAGCAGGTAGAGCCAAGATCCCTCGAAGTGGGCCGTCGGCAGGCCATCCGTGATGATCACGATCTGCCGGTTCGGCGTGTCCTGCGCTCCCAGGAACTTCCTCGCCAGCGACAGGCCGTGCTGAATGTTCGTAAAGTGCGGCGGGATCTGCATCTCGCTCAGGTCTGGATTGCTCATGTCGGCCTTGAGCCGGACGACCGGATCGTACAGCGTCACCGGCTTGGGCATCAGCGACGCCACCTCCGAGATGTGTCTCGGCTTGGCGAACGTGTACATCTCGATGAACTGCAAGAAGTCGCCCGGATACTCGCTGCGGATCAGGCCATCGAGGGCCAGCCCCATGCGCTTGACGTTGACATACTGGCCGTCGTAGCGCATCGAGCCGGACATGTCGAGCAGGACTGCCGTCGCGCAGCGCGGATTGTTCCGCGTCTTCTGAATGACGATGTCCTCGGACTGCAGACGCATCGGCAGCGCTGGCCCGGCGCGGAGCAGCGTGTTGACGAACGTCGCCGGGATGTCCATGTGGGCGACCGAGTCGCCGAACTCGTAGGGCTTCGTCTGCTGCATCTCGACGGCCCCTTCGCCGACGATCGCTCCCGAGTGCCTGCCCGAGCGCGATGCCTGCATCTGCTCGAAGATCTGCACCAGCAGTTTCGATTGGAACAGCCGCATGGCTCGCGGCGTCATCTGGAAGCCCTGCGGCGTCTGCTCCATGCCCTGTTCTTCGGCCTGATGGCGGATGTACTCGTTGATCTGCCGTTGCAGGTCGCTCAACTGTTCCATGTCGCCCGGCTCGGCGTACTGGGCCAACTCTTCGAGGTCGATGAGGCCGATCTGGGCCGTCTGCATCGCCTCTTCGAGTTGCTTGAGCAGCCGGTCGATCGTCTCCAGTTCCTCCTTGACCGCCAGCGCCTCGGGGACGGTCATCGGCGTCCGGCCGGTGAATTCGTACTTCGAGGCCAGTTCATCGACCTGGTACTTCTCGCCGAGGCGTTCGACCAGGTGGAGGAGGCTATTGGCGAAGTTGCCGTGTTCGTCGCCGGTGCGATACCAGAGGCGTTCGAGGTCGTGCAGCTGCTCGTCGCGGACGGCCTGCTGGAAGTCGCGCGCGATCTTGCCGGGCGGCTTCATGCCGCCGGCCTGGGTGTGGAAGGTGTGATGCGCCTCGCTCTGCACCTGGCCGGTCTCGTAGGTCGAGAGGATGCGGCGCTTGCGTTCCAGCAGCATCGCCATGAGCGATTCGAGAGTCGGGCCGAGTCCGCGAATCTGGCTGGGATCGATGCGAACAGCCCGGGCGAGTTCTTCCTCGCTCAGCTTGCGGCCAGTACCGTGATGGAGCCAATACTCGAAGGCCGGCGACACGAGGTCCGGCGGCGGCACGGTCGGAGCGGGGAGGTTGACGGGATCGTACTTCTGATAGGTGTGAATGATCCCGCCGAGGCGTTCGCGACTGCTCATCTCTGTTCCCTTTCGCGCGGCGCTGGAGAGTTTGCCGCTCCCTCTCATTGAAGCAGATCGACGCGCGAGAACAAGGCGTCCTCCCTGTCGCCGGCGAGGACATCCTCCTCGCCGGCCCAGTCGCGATCGCCTTTTCTACTACGGCTTGTCCTTGACGGACGGCTTGTCCTTGACGGTCGGCTTGTCTTTCTCGGGTGCCTTCTTGCGGAAGCCGAGCTTGATCTCCTTGAGCGTCTTGCCATCGGTCCCATAGAACAGGGTGACCTCGTGGCCGGCAGCGAGGCGGTCATCCTTCAGACGATCGTCGCTGACGCCGCCGCGCGGGCCGACGATCTTGATTTCCTTCTCGATCTTGAAGGTCAACGACTTACCTTCCGCCGTCGTCACAACCAGCATGTGCGTCTTCTCATCGACGCTCTTGACCTTGACGGTATGTCCCTTCGGCTCTTCCTTGGCGGGGGCGTCTTTCTTGGGGGCGTCCTTCTGGGCGGCAGCGGAGCCACACAGCAAGGCCAGCCCGAGCAGTGAGGATAGCAGCAAGCGCAACACGGCGAATCTCCCGATGAGGTTGGCCCGGAGTGAGGGGACCGTTCCGGCACAGTGCCGGAAAGAGGAACAGCGTCAGTCGCTCCGGAGCCGCAGTATCCAGTTATCCACGCAACGAGGCGGATGTCAACGCAAAAGGCGTCGCGGCTAACCGAGCGGCTGCTGCTGCGTCATGCAGTGCAGCGTCCCGAGGCCCCAGACGAGATCGACCGCGTGAATGCCGACGATGCTCCGGCCCGGAAACGCTTCCGCCAGCGTGTTCAGCACAAGCCGATCGTGGGGATCGTTGAAGGTGGGGACGAGAACGCGATCGTTGGCGATGTAGAAATTGGCGTAACTCGCGGGCAACCGCTGACCCGAGAATATCACCGGCTCCGGCATTGGCAGTGTCACAATTTCGAGCGCGTTCCCTTCCAGATCGGTCATGCCGCGCAGCCGTTCCAGGTTCTCGCGCAACGGTTCGTGATTCGCATCCCCCGCGTCATCCTCGACGACGGTGACAACGGTTCGTGGTCCAACAAAGCGCGCGAGGTCATCAATGTGGCCATGTGTGTCGTCGCCGGTGATGCCCCGGCCCAGCCAGAGGACCTTGCGAATACCGAGTACTTCCCCGAACACGCGCTCGATGTCTTCTTTCGACAGCCCGGGATTGCGAGCCTGCACCGGACTGAGCAGACATTCCTCGGTCGTCAACAGCAGTCCCTGGCCGTTGACGTCGATACTGCCGCCCTCGAGAACGATACGCCGGCCGTCCATCTGGGGCTGATAGCGTGGCCAGTGGAACTCTCCTTCCGCAAGCATCTCGGTGACGGCATCGTCGTATTTCCAGTTCGGATACTTGGCCCAGGCGTTGAATCGCCAGTCGGTCGCGATCAACCCGCCATCGGGAGACTTCACGAAGATCGGCGCATAATCGCGCGTCCAGACGCGATCCGTCGGCACCTCGATGACGTCCACGCGCCGGTCGAGGTCGAGTTCTTCGAGGACGTCGATGTGTGCCGTGGAAGCGGGTGGAACGATGAGAAATACTCGTTCGGAGCGGTGCAGGTGGCGAACGATCTCGCAGTAGACCCAGGGGATGGCGTCGAACTTGCCGGGCCAGTCGTCCTGGTTGTGCGGCCAGGCGATCCAGGTGGCCTCGTGCGGCTCCCACTCCGCCGGCATCCGGCATCCAACCGGCAGCTTGTCAAGTATCGCCATTGCCCTTCCTCTCACCCTCTTGTTTACGTTTCGCGCGAAGGGTGTTATAGCATCGTCAACGGATGCTGGCGATTCTTGAGCGGCAACTCGACTGGCCCTTTGAGCCGATGCGATTCGTAGACGGCGAGGATCATCTCCAGGGCGGCCCGGCCATCGTAGATGCTCCCCTTGGGCTGGCGGTCCTTCTCGATGGCCTCCATCAAGTCCTTGACGATCCACTCGTTGCCTTGTCCCAGCCCGCCGTCCTTCATCGTCTCCGGCTTGCCCAGTCCCGCGCTGGTGATCGGCTGCCAGGTCGCGCGTCCGGTCCATGTCGGATCGTCGCAGAAGTAGACTGGCGGCAGACTGCCCGTCGTCAGCGCGAGGATGCCCCTGGCGCCGAACACCTGCAAGCCGAACCGCTTGCCGCTGCCGTTCTTCATCGTGCCGAACGTCGCCTGAATGCCCTTGTCGAAGCCATAAGTCGCGTTGATGCGATCGCCCAGCACCGGCCCCATCCCCTCGCCGCCCGGCACGACGTCGTCCTTCGTCGCCAACTTGCCGTTCTGATCGATTCGAGCGAAACACCAGCGGGCGTCACCGGCGAAGATGCGCATCAGGTCCATGATGTGTGTGCCGAGTACCATCAAGTCGTTGCCGCCGCCGCGAGAGTCTTCCTTGCCGCGGCCGCGCATCTCGATGACGTCGCCGAGCTTGCCCTCCTTGATCAGGTCGAGGGCAACCTGGATGCGCGGACTGTGGCGCGTCTGATGGGCGATGGCCAGCTTGACGTGGTGCATCTCACATGCTTTGATCATCTCGTCGGCCTCGGTAAGATTGCGGCAGAGCGGCTTTTCGAGGAACATGTTCGCGCCGGCGCGAGCGCAGGCGACAACCATGTCGCGATGCGAATCGAGATGGCGGTCGGCGACGCTGACGATCTGCGGCTTCTCCTTGTCGAGCATCTGGCGATAGTCGGCGTAGGCGTTCTTGACGCCGAGGCGTTTCGCGGCGGCGTCACGTCCTTTCTCGTTCTCGTCGGCGACGGCGACGATCTCGACATTGTCGAACGCCTTCCAGACGACGTCGAGTCCGTGGCCATAGTTGCCCTTGCCCGTGCGTCCGATCACCGCCACGCGATAAGTCTTGGCCACGACAGTCCTCCTTTATTGCTCGCGGACTATTTGCAAGACGTCCCTCCGAGCCGTCCTATTCTTGTAACTCCCCCGCGCCGACCTGTCCAGCATCTGCCGACCCGATTCGCGGACGTCGGGTGACAGTGGGCCGAAGAACGAGGAGGAAGGGTGGTCAGAGTCTTGTGCAGGTGCAGCCAAGCGGTATAGAATTGCAGAGCAGGTGAAGCAGGTCGGACTGATTGTCCCTGGCAAGCCGCTCAGGTCAATCGAATTCTCTCCGGATTGCTTTGCGTTCGGGCACAGGAGGCATGTCGTGAGGAGCAGCCTGGCCATATTTGCTGATCGTTGGCGTCGCTCAGCCAGGAACGGTCATCGAACTCGTGCCTTCCATTTGCCGCTCTGTCGCTCCGGGGCAGAAACGCTGGAGAACCTGAACGCTCAGTGCTTACTCGTGGAACCTGCGCATGAATGAGCAGCGTGGACTCCTAACATTCGCGTGGTGGAACCTGCACAACTTCGCGCACTACGATGTGGCCCGGTGCGGCGACCCGAGGTGGCCGACGAGGCACGCAGATTATGAAGCCAAGAGAGATCGCATCCTGGCAGCCTTCCAGGAGGTTTTTGGGAAGGAATACCCCGCCGGGGTAGTATCAACGCCAATCATGAGAGACGAGGATGGCCTGCCGACGGCCTTTGAGCCAGGCAGGACGCGCGGCGTATCTGACCACCTCCCCATCGTGGGCCGACTCGTGCTTTCGGAGGCTTCATCATGAGTACTGCAACGACGAACTACGCAGACCTGCTTCGAGCGGCTATCAACCAGGCCAAGGCGAATGCGCCAGGTGCGGTCGACGATCTCCTCCGTTGCGCCTCGACAACCGCGGAGGCCGTCACCGCCGTGACCGGGGGTGCCGCAACTCTCGAACTCGTCCTCATCAACCAGGGCGAGAACGCCCAGCCAACCTACCAGTTCCAACTCCGCAAAGTCGGCAGTGAGGCGCCGCCGTCCGACCTGGGGGTCTATTGCGTGACCGCTGCGGGTTACCCAGTCCTGAAATGGTGGTCTCGGAACAGGTGGGAGTCTCGTCCGGATACGCCTGACGAACACTACCCGAGCATCAGTGAACTGGAAGGCAACTTCAGGTGGATGATTTCCAAGCCTGAGTCCAGGCTTGTGGTGCTCGTTACCTTCTTCGCGCAAGAGGAACCATCATCTCCGAATATGCCTGCCAGACCGGCGTGAGACCGGCCAGGAAAAGGTGCCAGGGCCAGGAAAAGGTGGCCAGGAAAAGATGCCAGGAACCGATTCTCAATTCGGTTCACTTGGATTCTCAGTTTGACAACTTTTCTCAGGTGAATCCTGACACCTTCGCTCAGGTCGATAGTTGCTTCGGTTTAGCAAAGAAAAGAGTGGCAACACGATGGTTCCGATTTTGGGTCCTTTCTCCCTCGACCGGGTGGTACGCGCTGTGGAGTTAGTACGACAGAGATTGCTGCGCTCGACCGCTGCCCTTGAGGCGGCCGGCATCCCCTACGCCGTCGCCGGCGGGAACGCCGTCGCCCTGTGGGTCTCGCGAATTGACGTCGCGGCGGTCCGCAACACCAGCGATGTCGATCTGCTCGTGCGCCGGGCCGACCTCGACGCGATCCGGACGGCGTTGGCAACCGCCGGCTTCGAGTACCGCCATGTGGCGGGGATTGATCTATTTCTGGACGGCCCCAGCGGCAAGGCTCGAGACGGGGTCCACCTGATCTTTGAGGGGGAGTTCGTCCGGTCAGGGGAGTCCCTGCCGAACCCAGCGGTCACGGAGTCCGAGGCAGCCGACTCGTATCGGGTGCTGGCCTTGCGGGCGCTGGTCCAGATCAAGTTGACGGCCTACCGTGACAAGGACCGCACGCATCTGCGCGACCTGCTGGAGGTCGGGTTGGTCGATAGCAGTTGGTTGCCGCACTACCCGGCCGAACTGGCGGATCGGCTGCGTGTCCTGATCGAGACGCCGGGAGGATAGCCTCGGAATCATTCGCCCCAACAGACAGGCACGCGAATACCGGCTTGTCCGGCTTCAAGGTCAACCTCCGCGTGCTGGCGCGGAAAAGGGCGCGGAAAAAGTTCCAGGAACCGTTGTGGTAGCATCAATTGAAGACATGACTTATGTGGGTGGACTTGGAATCGGGGTCTGACAACTTTCCCCAGTCTGGAGTGAAGACGTGTTCATTGAAGGTTGCGTTATCAGAATGGAGAACGACTGTGTCCAACGAAGCGGCAACGAAAAGGGCAACGAAAAGGGGTCAAACCCCGAACCAAATTTAGGAGCGAATCAAATTTGGATCGGGGTTTGACCCCTTTCGTTGCCTCGTGGTGCGGCCCATCGCATCGGTCTGGCTGCTGACCCGCCCATTGCTGTCCCGCGTCCACGTCCATACCCCGCCCGTCGCGTCACGCATTTCGATGGTCCGGCCCTGGTCGTCCATCTTGGTGATGGTCACGCGCGAGAGCGGATCGGTCACCGTGGCGCTGGCCACGCCAAACGCCGCGCTGCCCAGGCCGGACAGGACCGCCGGAGTCAGGTAAGTCGTGCCGCCTGAACCTGCTTCCATGGACTGGAGCGTTCCCGTTGTGGACGAATAGGTCCAGGTGTTGGTCAGGCCCGCGAACGACTCGCCCGTCAGACGGTGCGACGTGTCATAGGTGAAGTTGCGCTGGCCGCCGTCGGGGTTGGTGATGCGGGTGACGTTGCCGCTGCTCTGCGCGATCGTCCACGTCCGCGGCCCTGCTGTGACGACGGAGGAGAGTTTGCCCGAGGTGTAGTTGAAGGCCGTGGTGGCGCCGTCAATGGCCGTCATCGTCGAGAGGTCATCGGTCTGGCCGTCGCCGTCGGCATCCGTGTACGTCCAACTGAGCGTCGAGTTGCCGTCGGCGCTGGTCCAGCCCGTCTGCATGCCGGCGCTGTTGAACGCCGTCACGTCCCCTGCCGGCGTCGTGTACGTCCAACCGCCCGTCACGGCGACGAGGGTGCCATTATCGCCCTGAGGCGCGGTGTAGTTGCCGCTGCCGGCGGCGGCCCAGAAGCGAGAACCACCACTGCCATAGACACGCAGCAAGCCCGCCGGATAGGTGCCACTGCTCGCGATGGAATAGAGGCGATCGACGCCGCCGACGTTCCAGCCGGCGCCGTAAGGACTGCTGGACAGGTTGACCACAAACGTCTGACCGGCGATCGTCCGCGTGACCGTGCCGCCGCTGGTGGTGATCGTCAGCGTCAGGCTCCAGGTGTGACGCCCCACTCCCGTGACACCCCCCATGACAGGGACCGCAAGGGTGATCGGGTCGCCGTTGGCCGAACCGCTGAAACTCCAGGAACCTCCACTGTTGAGACTGCCGTCCCAGGTCAACTGCGCCGCGATGCTCGACGGCATGCTGCCGCTGTTGTCCATCTGGATCGTCGCCTGCACGATGGGCGCGGTTGCGCCGGCGGTGCCGGAGTCGTACACCAGGGCCATGTTGCCCGATTGCTGCGTTCCCGGACTTTTGTCGAGGTCCAGCGGATGGGTGATCTGCAAGCGGCCACTCTGCAACAGCGGATCGCCATCAAGGGGATCGGGAACGCGCACGGTGCCGGTCGTCGTGTAGGCGGCGCTGCCGACGCTGTTGATGGCAATGGTGGCGACGCTGCTCGTACCCTGGTTGCCTGCCCTGTCGCTGGCCCTTGCCCGGACGCGCACGGTGGTGCCGGTCGTCATTAGTCCCAGTTGAAGGGAGGTAAGGCTCTTTCGGATAAACCTGGAGCGCTGGGGAGAAGGGCGGCGCGAGAAACGTCGTCGAGGAGCGCAACGCCGCAGGGCTTGGCGAGCGAGAGCAGGGTCAGCGATCCGCAACGCGCGTGTCATGCAGCTGAGTCTACCATGCGGGACTGGGAATCCACGAGAAAAATGGTTGTGCGAGGTCAGTTTCCCAAGCTCTGTGTCTCCATATTCACTCGCCATAAGAATATTGTGAATACGGCTGATATGAAAAACGGTTCCTGGCACCTTTGCTTTGTCTGGCACCTTTGCTTTGTCTTTTCTTTGTTGACCTTTTCTTTGCTTGTTGAGTTACTCGTTTCTTTGCTGGCTGCGTTTTTCCACGTCCTCCAACTCGGGTAATGCCCATTCCGTCGCCCTGCGCACCCGGGCATTCGCGTCAGATCGACAACTAATGAAGAGCGAACGTATCGATTGTAGATCGATATGTGTCTTTGAATATCGTACAATCATCCCAAGGGAATAAATCGCCGTAACGCGGACATTAGGCTCCGTATCGGAAACCGCTCCGAATAGCGCGTGAATCCCTCTTAAGTCCTCTCCGGCCCCCAGAGCGACCCAGGTCAGCGATCTTGCCGCGCACTCGCGAATCTCAGCATCTACGTCTCCCATGCAGTCGAGAACGCAGTTCAGGAGGCCTTTATCGTCCTCTGAGGAAAAGCGACGACGATATCTTGGATCAGGCAGTCCGAAAGTTTTCAATGCACCGATTCGCATCTGATGCCTGGAAGAGTACAGAGCTCGCCTCAAGTGGGGGATTGCCTTCGACCCAACGTTATTCAACGCGAGAACCGCCAGATGGCGCACGCTGGTACTCGGATCCTCGAAACAAGCGATGAGTTCCGGTATTGCTTGATGTGATTCCTCCCTCGCCCACAACCGCAAGATTGCTTCCTCTCGGCATCGCGTATTTGGATCTTGGAGATCTCTGATCGGCGCCAAGGACCACCACTTATAAGCGAAACAACTCACGAGAATAAGGGCTGAGAGTGCGAGGAGAATAAATAGGTTCCGCTTCATGGTTTTTCCAACAACTGAATCCTATTGGAGGTCTTCGATGCCCGGGCCTCGTATTCTGCTGATCTTCCTGAGGTTCGGAAAAACACAAAGTTCGTCAATTCCTCAGTGTGCGAAACTTTAGCTGTCCTGACGATCCTGGATTCGGTGGCGATTGTTGGAGAGGCGGGTACTTGCCTGACACTGTCCCAACAACATACACTGTCTTCTCATATTTCGGCAATGTGGGAGAGTGGGTGACGAATCTATCTTGGCCCTCTTTCCAGAATTCACTCGACGAGGATGAAGACCATTCCTTTGGCCCCGAGAACTCCCAATAACCCGTCACCTCTGTAAGTTGGTGCCACGTCGCATGATTCCCGTCATTATCTTTGACTGGCTGCGCGATTTGCGATGGATACAGGCGTGTCGCTGTCTGTTTCACAATAAACTTTTCTGCATTACTTTGGATTGCGCCGATAAAGGCGCCGGATCCCAGAACATGCGCGCGACGTGTAGCATCCCCTAAATCAGTGAAAAACTCAAATTTTGGACTGTAAATTGAATCTCCTATCCGTAACTCGGCAAGTCCAATACATGCCCTCGCGTAGATTAGCGCCTCGACTGTCAGCGCAGGGTCGAAATCAAAAAAACTCTTCTTCGGCTCTGTATACCTGCCAAAAACCAACTCGAAGTACTCGTTGGCTTTCCATTTCTTATCTGCACTCATCATCGTTTCTTTTTGTCGTTTCTCCCTTTCCGCCCGAGCCATCGCCATAAAAATCGGCCCGTAGGGATCCAGTCCGCTAGCATCCGTCAAATTCGTCGAGTTGTTTCCCATCGCTCGGTGGAGATTCGGATCGTTTGCACGGAATCCATCCGGATCCTCCTGTTTCCACATGCCGGTGCTGAAGAGGAGATCACGGTAGCAGGCGTGACTCTCCTGCTCGGTGCGATTGTAGGGAAGTCCCTGGAACCCGAAACGCCCGGTCTGCGCGCTATTGCTCTCGGACATAATCGCGCCGAACGCAGCGTAGTCGATGTGATCGATACCCGCACCGCTGCTATCCGTCACATCGCGTAAGGATCCGATACGATCCTGCAACAGCCAGTTCGCTCCGCCTGAGCTGACGCGCGCGAATACCTCGCTTGTGGCATCGCCACGCAGGTAACGCGTCTGCACGGCGTTCGTGCTGGACAGCTCGGCGTAGATCTGCTGATCGAGGTTGACGAACTTCGTGATGGTCGTCGTGCCGCCCGTCGCCACGGTCTCCTCAACCCGCTGGCTGAAAGAGTCGTAGACGTAATCGACGCGATAGAGGAGCGTACCGCCATCGGTGGCGCGCTGCTCGGCCCAGAGTTCTTGATTGTTGTTGTCGTAGCCGTAGGTCCATGTCTCCGCGCTCGCTCCCTTCGAGCGCTTGATCATGTTCCCTTCGTTGTCGTAGGTGTACGTCCAGGTGCCGTCGCTTGTGACGCGATTTCCGGCGCCGACCGTGTATCCGGTCGTATCGCGGTTGCCGTTCGCGTCATAGCCGAAGTTTTCGCTGCCTGCCACCGTCAACTGCGAAGTCACGTCGTAAGTGTAATTGGTTGGCGTGCCGCCATTCAGCGTTTCCGACGCGATGCGGTTGTCCGCATCGAAAGCGTTGACATAGTTGGAGAGGTTCGTCCCGGACGCATTCTTGTACTGCAAGCCCGTCAGATTGCCCGCGTCGTCGTACCCCTCGATGGTCGTGCCGACGAGGGTTGTACCCGTGAGGTCGGAGTACCGGCTCTGGCTGGTGCGCTCGTCGGCGGCATTGAAGCCCTGGTCGATACGCAGGTTCGTCGTGCCGTCGGTGTAGGTGCGGCTGCTCAGGAGGCCGGCGTCGTTGTAAGTCGAGGCGATGGTGGCGCCCGAGGAATCGGCGACGCTGGTGCGGTATTCGTGGTTGTAGCCCAGCGTCAGCACGAAGCCGAACGTGTCTGTCTGCGTCTTGAGACGGCGCAGTTCGTCGTAGGTCAGCGTCTCGGTGCCGGCGTTGTTGCTCGCCGTCAGCACGTCGCCCGCGTCGTTGTAAGTGTAACTCAGCGTATCGACGGTCGTGTTGCTCGCGTCCTTCTGCACTTCCGACGACACGCGATTGTCGGCGTCATAAGTGTAGATCTTCTTGCGGCCCAGGCGGTCCGCGATCGTGTCGATCAGGCCGGCGGTGTTGTATGTCGTCGTCACGCTATGGTTGAGTGGATCGGTCCGCTTGACTTCACGGTTGTCGCCGTCGAACTCCCACGTCCACACATTGCCGACCGGAT
>JBBSDR010000032.1:0-14321 GCA_038240465.1 Gemmatales bacterium | reverse complement strand
TGGAACCTCGTCGCCTTTTACCTCTACATCTTGCAGCCGATGCCGGGCTGGGTGGCGCTGGCGCTGGTGATCGTGCCAGCCCTGCTGACGTTCGTGCCGAGCCGCTATCTGTATCCGACGCAGCCCGGCAAACTGAATCGCGTGACGAACCTGGCCGGCGGTCTCTGGGCCGGACTGCTGATCTGGATCCTGATTGTCTTGCCCGACGCTCCCCCCGCGGAACTGCCGGAGGACTGGCCGCGCTCGCTGGCAGTGATCTCGTTGTTCTTTCCCGTCTTCTACATGACGGCCTCGTGGGCCGTCACCTGGCGAATCTGGAGAGTCCGCCGCCGCAATCGCCAGGAAGCTTTTCACGCCGCGCTGTCGGCCAAGTAGGTTCGGCACTGCCGGACGTTCTCGCAACGGCCAGATATAGTACCACGAACACTCGCGGACTCTCCGGAGGGGGACACGTCATGCAATTGCCCGACGAAGCCATCGCGTATCAGTATCAGTCCTTGCTCATCCCCAATAGCGAGGACTGGAGCGCTGCCGCCGAACTGCGGAGCAAGCACTTCATCCATCCCGCCCGCTTCAAGGAAGTGGCCCGCCGGGTCGAGCAGGCCAAGAGCCAGGTGGCGGCCGAGCGCGAATCGCGCAACGTGCCTCCCGAGTCGCTGCCGGTGGACTCCGCCTTCATCGATATGCCTCAGACCATGCTGGACGGCCTGCGCCGCAAGAGCGACCTGAGCGACCTGGGCCGCATCCTCGGCCAGGCTTCACGCCTGCGCGAACAGGCGGACTGCATCGTCGTCCTTGGCGCCGGCGGCGACAGCCTGGGCGGCCGCGTCCTTGTCGAGGCGCTGCGCTCGGGCCATCACAATGAGCTGCCGACCGAGACGCGCATGGCCGTGCCGCGTGTTTACTTCGCCGGCGACAGTTTTGACAACGACGCCTTGCAAGAGTTGCGCAACCTGATCGAGGTGACGTGTGTCGATCCCGACAAGCGTGAGGAACGCTGGGGCGTCGTCGTCATCAACCGTTCGGGGACCAATCTCGAAACTCAGGCCGCTCTGCGCGTGTTTCGCCGCGACGCGACCGAGTATTACGGCCTGCGTTCGGAATGGCTGCGCTGGCTGTTCGTGCCGGTGACCGGGACGTCCGGCCCGATGCGCGAGTTGTTCAAGGCGGATGGCTACACCGATGACGACATCCTGACCATACCGGACAACATCGGCAGCCGATTCAGTGTCTTCACCGCGGCGGGACTGTTGCCGGCTGCCCTGATGGACCTCGACATCCGCGCCTTGTTGCAGGGGGCCGCCACGATGACGCGCCGCTTCCTCGATGACCCCTTCGAGCGCAATCCGGTCCTGCAACTGGCCACCGTCAACTACCTGATGCACGAAGAGATAGGCAAGCCGATCCGCGTGCTGTCGATCTGGTCGAAGAAGCTGGCCGCCCTGGGGCGCTGGTACGATCAGTTGGTATCGACGAGCCTGGGGAAACAGGGCCGGGGACCGACGCCGTTGAGCCTGGTGCAGTCGAGCGATCTGTACGCGCGCGGGCAGCAGCATCAGGAGGGGTCGCGCGACCGCTTCGTGAACAACCTGATCGTGCGCGCGCCTCAGAACGCGCCGATCCCGGTGCAGATGGCCGACCGCAACGAGGACAACCTGAACCAGTTCGCGCGCAAGACGTTCCCCGACTTGATGGCCGCGACGCTACAGGGGACGAACCGGGCGTATGCGGACGTGGCGCGGCCGACGGCGGACATTATCGTGCCGGCGCTGTCGGAACACACGATGGGCCAGTTGTTGCAGATGCTGATGCTGGCGACCGTGGTCGAGGGCCGGCTGCTGAACGTCAACCCGTACAGCGAGGCGGCTGCCGACATCGCGCGGCGAAACGCGCTGCAAATCCTGAAAGGATAAATCTTCATTCAAAATCCGAAATGAGAAGGTTCTCTTTTCGGATTTCGGATTTCGGATTTCGGATTTCGGATTTCGGATTTGGTAGGGGAGTGGTTATGGCCGAACCGACTGTCACGCCGACGAAGCCGACCTGGCCGATCCTCAACGCCAACGAGCGCCGCGTTCTCGGCGTCCTGATCGAAAAGGCGAAAACAACGCCCGATGCTTATCCGATGAGCCTCAACGGGCTGTGTACGGGCTGCAATCAGAAATCGAATCGCGAACCGGTCCTGTCGCTGACCGACCTCGACGTCGAGGATGCCGTACCTCGCTTGCAGAAACTGGGGCTGGTCACGCGCATCACCGGCAGCCGCGTCGATCGCTATCGCCACGATCTTTATGAAACCTGGAGATTGGACAAGATCGATCTAGCCCTGATGGCCGAACTATTGCTGCGCGGGCCTCAGACCGAGGGGGAGTTGCGGAGCCATGTCACCCGTATGGAGTCGTTCGCGGACCTCGACGCTTTACGAGCCGCGCTGAAGCCGCTGGTCGAGCGCGGGCTGGTGGTCTATCTGACGCCGCAGGGCCGTCGCGGCACCGCCCTGACGCACGGCTTCCACCCGCCTGCCGAACTGGAATCCGCCCGCAAGAAATTTAATGTCGCCGATGACACCCCACCTGCTCCTGCTCCTGCTGTCGTTGCCGTCGTGCCGCCGTCTCCGCAACTGGAACCTCGGCTCGAAAAAGCGGAAGGCGAGGTCGCGCGTCTGAATCAGGAAGTAGCGGAATTGCGCCAGACCGTGACGATCCTTGCGGAACAACTTCGTGCCGTGCGACAGGGATTGGGGATGCCTTGACCATGAGAGGGTGATCCGCATGACGCGACTGGTGGTCCTGGACAGCACTCAGGCTGACGCACTGATCCGCGAGCGGAAACGTCTGGGTCTTGATGGTCACGACGAGGTCTGGGAAGGAATGTACGTCATGTCGCCCCTCGCACGCATCGAGCATCAAGAACTGGTCAGTGATCCCGAGGGCATCTTCAATAGCGTCCTGAAACCGGCTGGGTTTGGGAAAAGCCATCCGGGAGTTAACGTCAGCGGTCTCCGCAGCGATTGGGAACACAATTAGCGCGTCCCGGATGTGGCGGTGGTGATGGCCGAGCGCTTCTTCGGGAGCAAGCCACACGATCTGTTCACCTGGCTGCTGGAACGCTTGCCGGAGCTGCCGCGACCGGCGCGCGGTGCCGCCCGAGAGCGAAAACAGGCTGCTGAGGCCGGTTCCATCCGGCCGAATCCGCGATCACAGCCATTTGCATGCGCTCCCCCAGAAACCGTTTGTTGCCAGTCCTGGCGTTGGCCGAGTATTCTGTCCGATGCCGAGTTGTCGCGGACTTTGTTGTCGTGATTGCCGTTCAAGAGAGGGACTGTGATGCCCGGGACGGTTATCCTTGCTCAGCGAATCCCACTCTTGAGAAGGATCCGCTACCCCGTTCGCGCGTCATAGTGTATGCTATCGGTGAATCGGATGGGCGTTGATCGAACGTGGACGGTGCTTCGACCGGTGTGGCGGGGATGATCACTATGCCCCCAACGACAGCCCAATTCACCGTCGATACCCATATCTTCCGCGAGTTGGGCGAACTGCTTGTAGGTCGCGACTCGACGGCCTTGATGGAGTTGATCAAGAACGCATATGACGCAGACGCAACCGAGGTCGCAGTTACAGCGAGTGATCTGGAACACCCCAACCGTGCCCGGATTGTCATCCAGGACGACGGGTACGGGATGACGTCCGACCAATTCCGGAACGGGTTTCTGCGGATCGCGTCCCGATTCAAGGAGGGAGGCACTCGCCGCTCAGTGGTCTACGGCCGACGCTACACCGGCTCGAAAGGGATCGGGCGTCTCGCTGCCCATAAGCTAGCCCGGTTAATGGCGGTCACGTCAGTCAGCGAGCCGCCATTGTCGCAATCACGGAAAGCTATCGAGGCGCGTATCGACTGGCAGCGTATTGAAGACCGCGAGACCCTCGCCGAACTGACAGACGAGATCGCGTTGGAGGAATTTCTCTTACGCGAACCCCATGCCGTCGGAACGACGATCACCCTCGAACGACTCCGCCGCGCTTGGGCGCCGGACGAGCGGACGCGATTCGTTGCCGAGTGCCGCGCCTGCCAGGTTCCCGTTATCCTCGCCGATGCTCTCCCTCGCCGACTACTTCCTGGACCCCTGCTCTTTACCACGCCGGCCCGGCGAGAGACATCGGATGAGGACCCCGGGTTCGCCATCCGGCTCGATGGGGACTTCGGCGAAGGCGATGACTACTGGACTCCCCTCATCGACCAGACAAACTGGGTGCTGGAGGTCGAGGCCGCGAGAGGGGAACCCGAGGTGCGTTACGCGATCGCTCCGACTGCGACGACGCAACGTGGGTACCCCGAGGTTCGGCGGCTGGAATTCAGGCACCCGCACCCCACCCCGGCTGACGGGCCGTTCTTTCAAGCCCGCGTGTTCCTTCGGGATGAGCAGATTCGGAGGAATAAGGCGCTGGCGAGTTGGGCGAGGCAGACGAGCGGGATCCGGGTCTATCTGGAGGGGTTCCGGGTACTCCCGTACGGTGAGCCAGACGACGATTGGCTTCGCATCAATGCCGATACCATCCGCCGGAGTTGGGAAGTGCATGAGGCATTCGATCGGATGTTCGACGGCGCCGCCGCTGGCCCGGACAACTGGCAACAGTTCGGGTCGCCGAACACGGCCTACACCGGAGCTGTCTTCCTCACACAGGCGAATGCTCCCACCCTCCAAGTCCTGGTCAACCGGGAGGGGTTCGCCGCGAACAGTGCGTTCAATTCCCTCGTAACCTTGATGCGGCTGGGCGTTGATCTGTTGACTCGAACTCGGGCGGCCGGAAAATTCCTTGAGTTGGAACGCCGGCGCGAGGCGACCCGCCAGCAGCGGTCAGAGGCGAGTTCGGGAGCGGAAGCCAGCGACAATTCCGGCGACTCCGGTGATCCCCGTCTGCCTGTTCCCGAACCGAGCCAACCGGCCCCTCCTGTCCATGTACCGACTCTCATGGAGGCGACGGCTCAGGTAACGAAAGCAGTCGAGAACGCCCGACGCATCCTTGCTGAGAATGCCGACCCCGAAGCCATCCGGCGGCACCTCGATGTGGCTCGGTCTGCAGCCGCCACTGCGGCGATCGCCGCGGACCGTGACCGCGATGCCGGGTCTGTGTTCCGAGTGCTTGCCTCGGTCGGAACCCAGATGGCCAGTTTCGTACACGAGATCCGAGGACTCCTTGGAACGGCGGTGGCAGTCCACGAAGCGGTGGATCGCCTTCGGAAGAATCCTGACATCCGCGGAGAGTCAAGACAGCGGCTGAACGAAGTCTACGCCTCACTCGGTGATCTACGTCAGCAGATCGAACGTCAGGCAACGTACTTGATCGATGTCACAGCTCCGGACGCCCGCCGCCGACGGGGCCGCCAGAAAATCGCTGAGCGGTTCGAGACGGCCACCCGGCTGGTCCAGACGGCCGTTGATCGTCGCGAGATCACGCTGGTCAACGAGATTCCGCTCTCTGCCAAGTCACCTCCAATGTTCCCAGCGGAACTGACGGCTGTCCTCTCTAATCTCCTCACCAACGCCGTGAAGGCTGCCGAAGTTGGAGGTCGAATCCGCGCCGGGACTCGGGATTCCGGCGAGGGGGGTACAGCGGTGGTGATCGAGAACACCGGAACAGCGGTCGATCTCGCCGACGCGGAACGATGGTTCCTACCCTTTGAATCCACGACAACCAACGTCGATGCTACCCTCGGGCAAGGAATGGGGCTGGGCCTCACCATCACCCGAGACATTTTGGAGCAATACGGGGCGTCGATTCGGTTCGTCCCGCCATCGGCAGGCTTCGCCACCGCGATCGAGATCCGTTTCCCAGAGTGAGGCCCATCGTGAGCAGCGTCCCTCCTCCGTTTGTCCTCGTAATCGACGACGACCCCGAACCACAGCGGGCTGTCTTCCGTGGTCGAGACGGGATCGCCCAATTCGAGGTGGCCCACCCCGACGATGTGGATGAGGGCCTCCTCAAGAGAGCTGACTTGGTTCTGGTCGATCTGCGGATGGAACACTGGCCCGCACGCGACGGTGTACATAATCTCTGGGGGCAACCGGTTCACGGACTCGCGCTGGCGGCCGTCCTGCGCGAGCACGCCAACAGGCTCGGGCGGGCCATCGGATTCGCCCTCCGATCAGAATACCCCACGATCGGTTCCTGGCATGAGAATGAATCGCCAAACAATTTCTGCGCCTATCGACTGTAAAGTCTACACGCCTGCTCCGCTTGCTCGGGCGATGGCTCGCCTGCTCCCGGATGCCCCAGCAGCGACATGGCTGGAGCCGTGCGTCGGACTGGGTGTATTCCTCGATGCCCTCGCTGAAGCAGGAGTTGCCCAGAAGCGGGTGACTGCGGTCGAACTCGACTGTCACAACGGCCTCACCCCGAAATGCGGAACTTATTTGCCGGGAACCGACTTCCTGTCTTGGGCGATAGAGACCGATCGGCGGTTCGACCGGGTGATTGGCAATCCACCTTACCTGCCGCTTTATCGTATGCCGGCCACCACCCGACTCGCCGCTCTCCGGGTTCCCCGCCCGTCACGCGGAACTGTCCCCCCGAAGGCGAATGCCTGGTATGCTTTCCTGTGCGCCGCACTGGGCTTACTCCGCCCTGGAGGTGGACTCTGCTTCGTCCTGCCCTCTGCCTGGGAGTATGCCGACTATGCGACCGACCTGCGGGAAGCCGTCCAGGGCCGGTTCGCCAGGGTCGAGGTCTACCGGAGCGAGACTTCGGTGTTCCCCGGGGTCCTCGACGGGTGCGTCATCCTCGCCGCTGATGGCTTCGGCAGTCCTCCCAATGCTTGCGTCCGAAGGACCTTCCGCACCGGCGAGGAGCTGATCGCAGCTCTCGGCCACCGAGCGGACCCCCTGCCTGACTTCAAGATGGAACCTCGTCCCAAAACCGGCAACCTCGTCCGGTTTGGCGACGTCGCCCGGGTCCGGATCGGCGGCGTCACGGGTGCCGTGGACTACTTCCTGATGTCCGAGACGAAGCGGCTGGAACTCAGCCTGCCCCGCGGCAGCGTCCGTCAGGTACTGACTCGATCGCGCCACTTGACTCAGTCTTCGATCGACTCTGCGGACTGGCGGGTATTGCGAGACGCTGGAGAGCGCGTCTGGTTGTTTTGGCCCGAGCTTGAGGAGAATTCTCCGCCTGTCGAGCGCTACCTGCAATCAGGCAAGGATCGCGGAATTCCAGATCTTCAGAAAGTTCGGGCGCGTGAGCATTGGCAACACACTCGGCTACCGCCACGTCCAGACGGTTTCGTGAGTGGGATGACCCCTGTTGGCCCGTGGATTTGTCTTAATCGAGCGCCAGGACTCTCAGCCACTAATACGCTCTACACCGTTCACTTTCATCAGCGCCTCAGCCACAGTCAACGGGCGGCTTGGGCTCTTTCCCTGCTATGTTCGCATGCGATCGACCAGCATTCGGAATTAGGGCGCAGATATTCTGACGGCCTGCTCAAATTTGAACCCCGAGACGTGATGAATCTGATTGTGCCTGTGCCCCCGGCCCGGCCCGCTGAGGCCACCAGAGTCTACCGAGAGGCTGTCCGCGCCCTACTCGCGGGTGCCTTGAACACGGCCCGTCGATTCGCTGACTTGTATGTGCTGGGCAGCCAATCCGGTTGACAATGAAATCAACGATTCCTGGAACCTCTTCCGTGCTTTCCAAGGATGCTGGCGTCGAGGACGTCTATTTCGCCAACCCATAGTGATCTATCGCCTGGATTTGTCCGATCCGCGCCTGGCATTCCCCAAGTATTGATACATTACGTTGATAACGGCCACGGCTCCAATCATGCCTTCGTTTGCACAACCCGATCTTGCGGCAGCCGGCGCTGGACCGCGACCGTCACCCGGTGCCGTGGTTGGATGGCCTTCCGGTCCTCTTCGAGTTCGCCTGATTGGAGACTTGCGAGGGGGTGATAAATGAGGGTAACTTTCGCCCCGCGGAAATCGGCGTCGAAGTGGTCCCGGAGGTTTGCGAGTGGAAATCCTATGGGTCGAGAACCACGGCAAGTTCGCCGAGTATGCTATCCGGCAATTTCTGGCTGGGCATACTGTCACCGTCGTCCCTTCGCTTGCCGCCGCCCGCGCTGTGCTGGTTGATGTCCCGTTTGACATGGTCCTCATCGACTATGACCTCGATGACGGCAAGGGCGTCGAACTCGTGCGTTCGTTGCGGGAACAGTCCGCGCGACGGCCGATCATTGCGACATCTTCCCACGAGGAAGGCAACGGTGAGATGCTCGCGGCGGGAGCGGACGCGGTTTGTGGAAAGCTGGAATTCGCCCGGATCGCGGATGTAATCGCCAGGTTTGCTGTCGATCGTCCTCCACGATCCGAGTGACGCGCCCTCCCGCGCTTCCAGGAATGCCGTCCTTTTCGCCGCCTTGCGAACCTCCGAGTTCGGGCGGTAGTACACCTCCCCAGTGGAGATCTACTTCGGACGCGGTTTGGGGCCGCACTCGCCCGGGACAGTTTCGGCTGCTCCCAGTGGTGGGAGGATACACGACACCTGCGGCCGCCGCTCCTTCTTCCAGAACTTCTTGCCGCCGCACAGGTTCTCCAGCAGAGTTCGGGCCGGGACGTAGACTCGGTCTCCCGGCAACAGCTTGTAGTTCGTCGAAGTATCCCCGAGTTGGAGGACGTCATAGTAGTTCACGGCCAGAATGAGCCGGCAGCCCGTCGGCGGACTCGGCCGGCTCACAATGATGTCCCACCGGGACGCTTTCTCGGTCAACCCGCCCGCGCCCATCACCGCGTCGAGTACCGTTTCGTTGCCTGTGTAGGGGAAGGTCCCCGGAGCATTGACCTCCCCCGCGACGTAGACCTTCTTGCTCTCCCGGTTGACCAGCCGGACGTCGATGAAGCCGGCACCCTGAGTCTTGGCGGCGACCAGCGCGTTCACCTCGGCCTCGATCTCGGCGACCGTCTTCCCGGCGGCCCGCAACGACCCGTACTGGCCGAGGTCAATGGTGCCGTCCGGCTGCACCATCTGGTCGCTCGGCAGCCGGGCGGGAGAATCCAGGTTGACGGGGATGACGAGAAGGCCGTCACTCGGGCCGACGACATACTCGTCGAGCGCCGTTGGCTCGAGTTCGCGGGGAATCCCCTCCACTGCCGCCTGGCGGAGCCGGCTGGCGTCCCTGCTCAACTTCTGCCCCTCCGGCAATACGCCGAGGTCGGATAACAGGGAACATCCCGTGGGAAGCAGGGCGAACAGCCCGGCCACCAAAAGCCACCTGCTTACACGTCGTTCGCGCATCCTGTGCCTCCTCACTCTCGAGTGTTCCTTGGTCATTCCTGGTACTTCTGAAGCGGGTTGATCGTCGTGCCGCCGAGGAAGAACCGGACCGTTTCCTCGGACAGGATCTCCACCGGGTTGACCCGGACCTGCGGGCTGTGAGCGGTCCCGGTGACATGCACCCGGACGGTTCGGTCGGACAGGTATTTGCTGGCCCGGATGATCAGACCGACCGGAACGGGGCCGACAGCCACGGGGACCTGCATACCGATCTTCTCCAGAAGGCTCGTGTTCACGCCCAGGTCGCCCGTGGCTGCCACGACGCTGAGGTTGAGCCGGTCGGGCAAGGTCACCGTCCCCTCGGCAAACACGGACAGTTTCGCTCCGGCCAGCGCCAGCCGTTCCACCCGGATCACCCCACCGCGGTTGAGCCGGGCTTGAACCTCGCTTCGCTTGAATGAGGTATTCACCGACCGGCCGGGACCGAGGAAGGGAACGATATCCTTCAGGACCGGCACCCGGAGGGCCTGCGACGGACCCAGTGTCGCCCGCACCGTGCCGGTCAGGTCCTTGACCGAGTGAACGTTTCGGCCGCTGAACGCAACCAGCCCGGTCGCCCGTCCGACCCCGACTGCGGCCAGCGTGTCGGCGGCCCTGGCCATCTCCCCGACCTCCACGTTGGTAAACTGGACCTTCCCGTCCAGCCGGGTCCCGTCCGTGGCCATCAGGAAATTCGCCTTCCCGGCGACTCGGCCGCCGGCCACTTGCCCGCTGAACTCCCGGACGGCCAACTCGCCGCGCCCGGCGGCCGGCATGATGTTCCAATCGAGGGACGTGCGCGCGTTGATCACCGTCAGCCCGCCGATCTTCCCCCGCGGCAGGAACACCACGGCATCCCCGCGAGCCTGACGGCCAAGCAGCGTCCGGGCCGTCAGCGTCACCCGGCCGTCCAGCCGCTCGGCCGGACCGGCGGCCGGACCGAGGAGAGTCGCGACAGGCACCTGCTCGAGTACGGCCTCGGCCCAACTGCGGTCCGGATCGATCAGGTTCAGGACGGCGTGAGCCCGAAACCGGCCCTGAGAGAGCGTCGCTGTCACGTCCTTTACCCGCACCTGTTCGCGGCTGAGGGCCAGGTCCGCCTGGACCAGCGGCGTCAACTCGCGGTCGCCCCAGCGGACCTCTGCGAGCCGGAATCGTCCGCTGCTCGCCGGCCAACCGTCGGCGGGGTCGTGCTGGTAGTCCATGCTCAGGCTGGCGACGCCACTGATCGGCGACGGCTGATGCAACTGGCCGAGGGATTCCACCAGTCTCTCCAGCCGGATGCCCTCGATCCGCAGTTGCCCGGGTGGCAGGCCAGCGGCTTCCTGAACGTGTCCAACCTGCTGGACCGATTCGCCGAGCGGCAGGCGTCCGGCCAGCGAGACGGTGCCGCCGAGCGTCTGACCGGCCAGGCGATAACCGATGCCTCCCGGGCCGAACTCGGCGGACACGCTCACTCGCTCGGCCGTGACTCCTCGCACCCGCATGCGGCTGGAGACAAGGCTGGCCGAGGCCGTCACTTCCCGGCGGTTGACCGGGATTCGGGCGGCGAACGTGCCATCAACCTGGCCGTCCGCCGAGACGGACCGCAGCGCCGGGATGTTGTGGGTGACCTCCTTCAGATCGACCTGCCGGAGTGTGAAGGACGCGGCGCCCGCTGTCGCTCCCTGGAAGGGGACCTCCGCCGAACCCGTCAGCGTCCCGCCCGCGAGGTTCGCGGCGATGTCGGTTACGCGCACCCGGTCGGGATCGATGATCCATCGGCACCCCACCCGGTCGATCGGCACTCCCTCTACATGGGCGGCCGCCAACTCCGCGGCGCCGTTGAGCTGGAACTGGCGCGTCCTCAATCGGCCAGCGGTCGCGACCTCGGTTGTCAATCTCCCTTCGAGGTGGACTGGAGGCCGGAACAACGGCAGGAGACGGTCGGCGGCGGCCAGCTCGAACCCCTTCAGGGAGAGCCGGGCCTGGAACGGGTAGTCGCCGGCCAACTGGACGTTTGCGCTTCCCAGCACTTCCGCCCCTTCCAGGGTGCCCCGCAGACGAGTCAGTACGGCGGTGTTGGTCCGCAAGGCCAGGCTGGCGTCGAAGCCCTGCAGCGTCCAGCCGAACGCGGCCGCAGACGGGGATTGGAGGGAAGCCTTCCCGTCCCAGGCGGCCACGTCGCTCAACTTGCCGGCCGGGATGGTGAGGTCCAGCGTCCCGGATACGGCCCCGGCAAACCCCAGGCTTGCGCCAGGGACGAGGCGGGAGAGCATCCCGAGCGGCAACCCGGCCACCGACAGCCTGGCGGCGAGGGCGCCGGCGGGGACCACGCCAAGCCGGGCCGTCCCGGCGAACCGCGTTGCCCCGGATGGGTCGGACAGTGTCCCCGACAACTCCTCCAGCGTCAGGGTCCCGTCCCGGAACGCCACGCGGGCCTTGATCTGCTGGAATGCGACCCCTTCCAGCACCAGGCCGGGCGATTCGATCGACCCGGCGACGCGGTAGCCGGTCAGGTCGTCCGGGTTGTTGGCCGGGAGGTCCACCTCGACCCGGAGGGACACCCGTCCGGCGATGGCGAACGGCACCTCGACCCGGAGTTGCTCCATCACGTTCACAAGGTCCACGTCCCGCAGCCCGAAGCGGACCCTCACCCGCCCCTCGGCACTGTCTGGCTCCGCGGCGCGTCTCAGCAACGGTTTGACGGCATTAACCGCCATGAAGACGAGCCACGAATCATGGGCAGCGCTCGCATTCGGCTGGGGTGAGGTTTCGGAACCCGCGCCGAACCGGAACCCGCGCCCGGTCGAGCGCAGCCACAACTCGACGGGTCCGTCGGCGGCCACCCCCAACAGCCGGGCGCCGGTGACCACGCACCGCCCCTCCCCGCCGGTCCGCATCTGGCCGCCGGGGAGCAGGTCCATGAGAAGCCTGGCGTTGCCGGAGAACCGGCCCGCTTCCACCGTCCTGTTCAATCCCCAACTTGCCGGCACTCGCGTCACGTCCAGACGCTGGGCCGCGACGCCGAGTTTGACCCGGATCGTGTCGCCGGTCAGATCGATCGTGCCGTCCCCGGCGATCGTTCCGCCAGCCACCGCGGCGGTCAGTCCCTTGAGCGTGACAACGGCGTCCTCGATGGCGACCACGCCGGCCAACTGGGCCACCGTCAGTTCGGCCGGGGCCACCGTCGCCGTGCCGTCCTCCAGCCGCGCCTCGGCTCGGTACGACAGGCCAGCCCCGCCCGGCCGGAGTACCAGCCGCAAGCTGGCAACAACTCGGACCTCGAACGGATAGTTCCGCACCCATGCCGGGTCCACCAGTGGAAGTTGGGCGAGCCGATCGGCGGACATCACGATCGGTGTCAGGCCTTTGACGTCCACGGACGCGGAAGCGAAGGACGGGTCCGCTTCTCCCCGGATCTCCCAGTTTCCCCATGCCGCGTCGGCGACGGCTCCGCTCAGGGTGAGTGGCTTTGTCTCTTGTAATCCCCCTCCAGTCAGGTGCAGATCGATCCCGGACAGGCTCGCGTCCGGCTTGCCGTCCTGGCGCACGCGGACGCTCGCCCCCATGATCCGGACATCAGGGAGTGGGCTGGCCGCCCCGTCATCCCCTCCGCTTGGAGGTTGGGGAAGCCGGGTGGCGAGCCGCCCCTCCGCGGTGAACCGGAGCCGGACGGCTGGGTTTCGGATGACGACGGCGTTTGGGGTAATTCTTCCCGTGATGAGCGAACAGAGGGATGTGTCCGCCTCGAGGGCTTGGACCGAGAGGAGCGGCTCTGCCCCGGGAGGAGCGTCCGGCTCGAACACCCGCACTCCGGTCAAGGTGGAGCCGAAGAGTCCGACGGACATCGCGTCGATCTCCACGCGCGTCCCCAGTTTATCGCCGAGAATCCCGGCCACCTTCCCGGCCGCGAAGGGGGTGTTCAACAGGACCACCACGCCGGCCAAAAGAGCAATCAGCACGGTCAGGACAACCGCGAAGGCAATCTTCCAGCGGCGGCGGATACGCATCAGTTTTCCCCTGGATCTCTCCGAGCCGGCTTGCGGGCAGAGTCCCACGGGACGGCTTCCCTGGGAAGCTGCCGAGAGGACGGTGTGCTGGTTGCCGCGAGACGGTCGAGAGACCGGGGGAATACCAGATGAAGGGCCGGGCCGCAAGGCGGGCTCGGAGGCGCGTTCAAAAATGTTGACATCCGCGCCAGCGGCAAGCATGGCATCCAGGGCAAGCGCTTCATCGTGACGACCTCATTCCGGACGAGTGGGTTCACCGAAGAGCAGGACGAACGCAATGAGACAGACGATGACGCCGATACATGGTACGAGCCAGAACGTGCGCCAGTCGGTGACGCGACTCGTCTGACCGGTCTGGGGATCGGCGACTTCTTTCGTCAAACTCTGATTGAGGAACCCCGACGCCTCCGTCCCCAACCACATGCCGACGCCGTAGGTCAAGAAACCGAATAGCTGCTGGCCACTGGCGACGATGTGTCCGGGAGCGGTCTTGGCGACGTGAATCGAGCCGGCGGCGAAGAAACAGTCGTAACAAAGCCCGTGCAGGGCCACTCCGATCAGCGCGAGAGCGAACGGCGGCCGGGCGGCGAAGATGGCATAACGCAATCCCCACGCGGCCATGCCGATCACGAGGACTGACTTCATGCCGAAATCCTTGAGCATGAATGGAAGGGCCAGCATGAAACCGATCTCCGTCCACTGGCCGAGGCTCATCACCGGACCGACATTCTCCGGTTTGACGTGGATGGCAGTCTCCAGATACAGCGACGTGAAACTGTAGTAGAACGCCAGCGCAATCGTGATCAGGAACGACACGCCGAAGAATACCGCGAAGGAGCGCTCGTTGAGCAACTCCACGGCCTGCAAGAAGGGAATGCCCGGTTTGGGGAACTCCAGTTTCGGCGTCTCCGTATAGCCCTCGCCGGGCTTGTCCACCGCGATCGACTCGATCGCGCCATCCTTCAGGATCGCCGTGATGGCGGCCCCCTTCGCGTCCTTGCCGCCGCCGACAATCGTGATG
>JBBSDR010000031.1:0-14366 GCA_038240465.1 Gemmatales bacterium | reverse complement strand
GAAAGGCTGCGTGATCTCGACGGGATGCTGTGTTTCGTCTTCTGCACGCTCATCCTCGGATTCCGGCGATCCCATGAGGAAGGAACCTGCGGGGATCATCGCGAACTTCATGCCGATCGAGTTCACGATCGTCGGAACAACAGGCTTCATTCCCGACGCCAGCAGCTCACGCACCCGGTCGTCACGCTGCGCCGGACTGAATTCGCGCCGGTAATCGGGCTGATGGAGGAGGCGGACCAGTTCGGATCGCGCATCGCCCTGGTCGTCGAGCCAGTCGGCCAGCACCTGCCACGTCGAGTCCGCATGGAGCGGATCAGCGATGATCGTTTGCAAGAACGCTTCAAGTCTCATCGTGGCGGCCTCTGTTCGTCATTCTAAAACGGGGCGATGGCTTGTAGCGCTGCTATCAATGGCGGTCTATTCGCTTGTCCCTCCAGGAGAACCCGCCGAATGAGAAGTTGTTTCAATACCAGCCCCGAGCGCGAGCGAGGGGTTGCTTCGGTAAACCCTCGCTCGCGCTCGGGGCTGGTCGATATTGAAGAAGTTTTCCCTGTGGTTCGCACGCATCCCGAATAAAACGGCTAGAGGGGCCGGGGCTATTCCGCTTGCCGGCCGATCTGTCCCGAGTTGCAAGGTGAACCATGCACAAGATCTTCTGCTTGACAGCGGTAGCACTGACACTGAGCGCGGTGAGGGCGGACGAGAAGGCGGACGCACGGGCGCTCGTCGAAACGGCCGTCAAGGCCATGGGCGGCAAGGAGAAACTGGCCACGGACAAGGCCGTGACCTTCAAGGCCAAGGGAAAGTTCTACGGCATGGGCGAGGCCATCGACTACACGAGCGACTTTTCCCTCCAGCCTCCCGACAAGCTTCGCTTCAAGATGAACTTCGAGGTCAACTCCATGAAGTTCACTGTCCTCTTCGTCTTCGACGGCAAGAAGGGCTGGAGGAAGATCAACGACGATACGAAAGAGCTGGACAAGGACGGCGTGGTCGAGGCCCTCGAAGACATGCACGCCGGCCGTGTGGAGTCGCTGGTCCCCCTCCTCGAACAGAAGGGATTTGAACTGTCGCCGGTGGGCGAGGTCAAGGTCGAGGACCGCCCGGCCGCCGGCATTCGTGTGTCGCACAAGGGCCATCGCGACATCAACCTGTTCTTCGACAAGAAGACCGGGCTGCTCGTCAAGAGCGAGCGGACGATCAAGGACGAGATGCAGGGCGGCAAGGAGCGTACCCAGGAGAGGTTCTTCAGCGACTACAAGGACATTGGCGGCGCCAGGCATGCCATGAAGATGGCCCTCAAGCGCGACGGCGAGAAATTCGTCGAGATCGAGGTCTCGGACGTTGAAACGAAAGACAAGATCGACGCCTCGGAATTTGCCAAGCCGTGAGCCAACGTCACGAAATTCCACTGCCGGGGCCGCTACAATAGGGCGCGTTCGGACCCCACACAAGGAGCCACCATGAGCCGACGACCTCTCCTGCTGCTCGCCTTCCTCTGTCTTGTCTCAACTGCCCGGGCCGATGACCAGCCCGACAAGGACGGCTTCGTGCCGCTGTTCAACGGCGACAACCTCAAGGGATGGATCAACGTCAACTGCCATCCCGACACATGGAAAGTCCGAGACGGCAAGATCATCACAACAGGCCAGCCGATGGGATTCCTGCGCACCGAGAAGATGTACGAAAACTTCATCCTCGACTTCGAGTGGAACCATCAGGCGCGCAAGGACAAACGCGAAGGCAACTCCGGCATGTTCGTCTGGGCCGATCCGATCCCGGCCCAGAACCAGGGCATTTTCGCCCGCGCCATTGAGGTGCAGGTGCTGGTCAACCTCGAATACAAGGACAAGCAGGGCCGCATCACCGCCACCAGCCACGGCGATCTGTTCAGCATCTGGGGCGCGCATTGCGTGCCGGATCGGCCGCATCCGAGCGGCTGGGAGCGCTGTCTGCCGAGTGAGAACCGCGCCAAGGGTTTCGGCGAATGGAACCACTATCGCGTCGTCGGCAAGGATGGCCGGATCGAACTGACGGTCAACGGCGGCAAGCCGGTCTCCGGCGTGTCGGAGTGCAATCCGCGCAAAGGGTATCTCGCGCTCGAGTCGGAAGGCAACGAGTGTCACTTCCGCAATCTGCGCATCAAGGAGTTGCCGACGAGCAATCCGAAGCGGGAAGAAGTGGCCATGTCGGGCGACGGCTGGGAACGGCTCTACAACGGCATGGACCTCAAGGGCTGGAAGGTCGAGGACGGCCATAAGGGACACTGGAAGGCGGCCGACTCGTGGCGGCTCACCTACGACGGCAAGGCCACCAGCAAGGACAAGGACCTGTGGAGCGAGAAGGAGTATCGCGATCTCGAGATGATCGCCGACTGGCGCTTTCCCGGCCCGGCGAAGAAGATGAAGTGGGCGAAGATCCTGCCCAACGGCGACGAGACGGACGAGATGATCGAGGTCGATGACGCCGGCGACAGCGGCATCTACCTGCGTGGCAGCAGCAAGAGCCAGGTCAACATGTGGTGCCGGCCGATCGGCTCGGGCGAAGTGTACGGCTACCGCACCGACAAGAAGATGCCGGCCGACGTTCGCGCGGGCGTCACCCCGAAGATGAAGGCCGACAAGCCGCTCGGACAGTGGAACCGCTTCCACATCACGCTCAAGGGCGAACGGCTGACGGTCTATCTCAACGGCAAACTGGTGATCGAGAATGCCCGTCTGCCGGGCATGGCGGAGAAGGGACCGATCGCGCTGCAGCATCACGGCGACGCGGTCGAGTTCGGCAATCTCTATATCCGCGAGTTGAAGTGATTGTAAGTCGGAAGTTCTCGTAGCCGCATTCGCCAGAATGCGGCTACCAGCATCTCAAGAGTTGTTCATTCCTCGCCGCTGGCTCGCCACGCCTTCCACGCGGTAAACAGCGTTTCCTCAGCGGCGCGGCGCGTCCGAAACAGCCAGCGCATGCGCGGCATGTGTTTGTCGGCCCAGGGGCCGAGCGTCGCGTGCTTGACCGGATCGGTGATCTGCTCGGGCGACCAGTACCAGCACCAGCCGGTTTCCTCCTTGTTGAGAGGAGTGCTGGTCGGCCATTTGCCTTCGGCGGCGAACCAGCGCTGAAACTCGGCCTGCGCGATGTCGTCCTGTTCGTCCTGCAGCCAGGTCGCGAACAGCAGCCGCAACTCGGGATCACCGGGCGACCGATCCAGCAGCAACTCCCATTCACTCTCCGCCATGATGTCTCTCGTACTCGAAGGATCGCGAGTCCTTTCGTAACCATACACGAGGGCCGAGGGAGCCGCAATCTCCGCGCTGCCGGTAAGCGGGACCGCTCGCGTTGTGAGCCGGAAGCATCGGAGTTATACTGTCGCGACGGGCGGAGGCCCGTTTTCGATCGAACCGCGATGGAAGGAGCCAGCGCAACCATGATTTCCGGCCCCGCTCTCCTCGATGCCCTGCGCCAGTATCGTCTGCTCGACGAGGACCAACTCGACCGCTTCCTGCGCGAGTTGCCGCACCGCGACGCCGACGCCCGCACCCTGGCCGATGAACTGGCCCAGCGCGGCCTGCTCACGGCGTATCAGGCGGGCCGGCTCCTCAACGGCGAGGCTGCGGAACTCACCCTCGGGCAGCACATCATCATCGACCGTCTCGGCGAGGGCGGCATGGGACAGGTCCTCAAGGCCCGCCATCGCCGGCTCAAGCGCATCGACGCCATCAAGATCATTCGGCCAGATTGCCTGACCAACAAGCTCGCCGTCAAGCGGTTCTTCCTCGAGGCGGAGGTCGTCGCCCGGCTCGACCATCCCAACATCATCCGGGTTTACGACGCCGCCGAGGATGGCGATCGGCACTACTTCGTCATGGAGTACGTTCCCGGAGTCGATCTCGCCAACCTCGTGGCCGAGAAAGGCGCGCTGCCCTTGGGGCTGGCGTGCGAGTACATCCGCCAGGCAGCGCTCGGCTTGCAGCACGCTCAGGAGAAGCACCTCGTCCATCGCGACATCAAGCCGTCGAACCTGCTGGCGACCCGGGAACAAATCGTCAAGGTACTCGATCTCGGCCTGGCCCAACTGCGGATGCCCAGCAGTGAAGGTGAGGACGAGGCCAGGCCGCTGACGCCGCACGGCATGATTATGGGGACGCCGGACTTCATGGCCCCCGAACAGGCCGAGAACTCCTCGCGCGTCGATATCCGGGCCGATATCTACTCGCTGGGCTGCAGTTTCTATCAACTGCTGACCGGCAGCGTACCCTATCCGGGCGGTTCGCTGGTGGACAAGCTGACCCGGCACAATTCCGCGCCGGTGCCGCCGCTCGGGCCGATGCGCGGCGACCTGCCTCCCGGACTGGCCGGCATCGTCGAGAAGATGATGGCCAAGAGGCTGGAGGATCGCTACCAGCAGCCCGTCGAGGTTGCGCTGGCACTGGCGCCGTTCAGCGATCTGGTCGGAGCGCCGCAGACTGTGCCGGGGCCGCGTTCTACTGGGACCGGTAGCAGCCAGTCGCCCTACATTCCGCAGACTCTCCAGGAGCCGCCGACGGGAGTCCCCGCGAGCCAGTGGTCGCCTCCGCGCATTGCCCCCGCCAGCCGGACCGTGCCGCTTCCGGATCAGCCCTCGACGCCCGTCAGCCGCGATGCGCCGACGCAGCACATGGGGACGCGGCCGGTCCCTGCACCCGCACCGTCGCGGTCGAAGCCTGTCCTTGCCCTCATGGCCATCGCTCTTCTCGTCGCCGGCGGCGTGGCGGGCTTCCTCCTCTGGCCGCGTCAGGGCGGTCCCGCGCCGGCGCCCCTTGCCGAGAAGAAACCCGAGCCGCCACCGCTGCCCGAACCGCCGAAAGTGATGCCGAAGGAGGAGCCGAAGGTCAAGCCGAAGGAGGAAGTGATCGTCAATCCGTTGGTGAAGCCAGTGAAGTTGCCGGGCGAGGGAAAGGCCGCGCAATCGGGGCCTATCGATGCCGGCGACCGGCCCGCGCCGACGCCCCCGGGACCGGCAGTTGCACGAGACGGCCGCTTCCAGCGCGTGGAGGTCCTCGTCGATCAGTTCGAGGTGAAATGCGATCGGGCGGCCCTCTCCGCGGATGGCCGGCATGCTCTCACCGGAACCAGCAAGCGCTTGACGCACTATCCTCTGACCCCTGGAGCGAAGGGGCGGACGATTGATCCGTTTGTGGTTTCGCCTTCTGGCCTGATCAGCGGCGGCAACACCCTGGGCGCGGTTGCTCTGTCGGCCGACGGCAAGGCGGCCCTGTGGGTGACGATCGCGACGACGGAGGAGCCAGTCAACGGCACGGTGAGCTTGACGGCCGAGTACGATGCCGTCGTCCGCGACGATTCGCAGAGCGTGCTGCGGTTCTACGGCGATCTGTGGTCGCCCGCGCCGGGCAAGCCGAAGCCGCCGACACGCTGTCTGGCGTGTTCGCCGAATGGCAAGACCCTGGTGACAGGCAGCACATACCTGCGCCGCTGGGATATGACACTGAGGCCGAAGGTCTACGACAAACGAAGCGCGATCAACACTCAGCTCGAAGACGAGGCGCTGTGTGTTGCCTGCTCGCCCGACAGCAAATGGGTCGTCGCCGGCTGCAAGAACAAGGAGTTGTACCTGTATCCGATGGACCGCGACAGCGATGCCCCATTGTGCGAGTTCAGGGAACACACGGCGAGTCCGCGCTGTGTCGCCTTTGTCGGCAAGGAACACATCGTCTCCGGCGACAACAGCGGGCAAGTGTGTCTCTGGAAGGTGCCGGCGAAACCGTCGAACGATGGCGTCAAGCCGGAGGCCCTCTCCGGCGCGCATACGCTGGCGGTATTGTGCGCCGCCGGCTCGAAGGACGATCTGTACGCCACGGGCGGCGCCGATGGCGTGGTCCGCGTCGGCAAGATCGGCTCGAAGGATGCGGTGTTGAGTGAGACTTTTCCCGATGAAGTGCGTGCGCTGGTTTTCAGTGAGGACGGCAAGCAGCTGCTCGTGATTACGTCGAGGCAACTGGTTGCCGTTCGTCTGACGCCGCCGGCGCCGGAAGCGGCGGGGAAGAGTGGGCCTGGAGAAGCGGGGCTGGCGAAGGGACGTTGATGGGCGCCTCTCTCGTAGCCGAAGTCGCCAGACTTCGGGCCAGGAGGCTGAATTGTAGCCGAAGTCGCCAGACTTCGGGCCAGGAGGCTGCCCGAAGTCTGGCGCCGTCGGGTACGGCTCGTGCCAGGTGGCTGCCCGAAGTCTGGCGACTTCGGCTACGGGACGCTGAGGGTCAAACCGTCGCCGTTCCCTGGGCCATCAGATGGGCGCGCAAATCGCAGAAAATCTGCGTGCAGCGTGCGCGCCAGTCCTCATCATTGGCCGTCCCCTTGCCGCCGGGACGCAACAGGATCGTGATCTGCAAGTTCTCACGCGCCGGATCGGGACGAAGCAGGTGCAACTCGAGTTCGATCTGATTGCTGCGCCGGGCCAGGCCAAACCACGAGAAGCTCGACCGCGTGGCCGTGTAGATGCAGGACTTGCCGCTCAGACGCACGCGAATCCGTCCCGGCACACTCTCGATCAGTTCTCCGCCCACTTCCTGAACGAAGCCGCGCAACTTATACGCCGCCACGCGCTCCGGCATCCACGCCTCAAGATGATGAACGATCGTCAGCGGATCGACCGCCAGGGTGCTTGCCGGCACCGTCATGGGCTGGTCCGGATTCGCTGTCGGGCGAGCGCGGCCTGGACGCGGCGGCGCCTGAACCGGCACCGTCTGCAGGCCCGTCACGGTATCCTCGCACAGGGGGCCGAATTCCTGTTCCAGCAGGGCTTTTTCGTAGCGTTCGGCGAGATCGCGCGCGCTGGAGGGTCTGTCCGACGGAAGCTTGGCCAGACACGACAGAACAACAGCCTCGATTGCCGGCGAGACAAAGTTCTCCGCGCCGACGTCGGAAAACTTCGGCGGTTCCTGAGTGGCATGGGCCAGCAGCACGTCCATGGTCGATTCGCCGGAGAACGGCAGCCGGCCGGCCAGCAGCTCGAACAGGATGGCGCCGACGGCGTAGAGGTCGCCGCGATGGTCCATCTCCTCGCCCCGAGCCTGCTCCGGACACATGTAGCCAGGCGTGCCGACCGTGATGTCGCCGTGCGTCAGCGGGAAGGGCAGCGACGGATCGTGGACCAGCGGTTTCGCCAGGCCGAAATCCATCACCTTGATGATCTCGTAGGGCGTATCGGGATCGACGACCATCAAGTTGGCGGGCTTCAGATCGCGATGGATGATCCCTTCGGAGTGGGCGGCTTGCAGCACCTCGCACAACTGGCCGAGCAGTCGGCCGACGCGCATCGGCGAGAGCCGGCCATTGCGATGCAGCAGCGTATCGAGGGTCACGCCGCGGATGTATTCCATGACGATGCACGGGCCTTGCGGATCGTCCAGCGAGGCGTCGTAAAGCGTGACGGCATAAGGATGCTGAAAATGGACCATCAGCTGCATCTCCCGCTTGAAGCGATCGCGGAAGACGGAGTCTATGGCAATGTGATCGTGCATGACCTTGACGACCACCTGACGGCCAAGGTCGAGTTGCCGGGCGAGATAAACTCGGCCCATGCCTCCTTCAGCAAGGAGACGTTGCACCTCATACCGGCCCATGAAGACGCGCCCGAGCATTCAGTGCATCCTCAGAGAGGACAGAAAAAACGAGTATCTCTGCGACAAGCATAGGTCGAAAATGTCCTCCATGACGGCCGTGGGACGATTTTTCAACGCGCGCCGCGCCGCTCAGTGTACAATCGAACTGATTATTGCCGTTCTCGGCCTGACGCAACTCCGCCAGGCCGGGCGGCGCGCGAGGAGATGTCGATCATGCGCTGGCGACCGAAGACGCCCACGAACAGTACCACCACCCGCCCACGTCCAACACCGGCGACGGCAACGCCGGCGACGCCATCGCTGGCGACCGAGCCTCGTTCCTCAACACGCCAGCCAGGGATGAAACGGCGCAAGAAGAAGAAAGAGAAGCCGCCCCTGTCGCAGACGCACAAGCCGCCCAACATGTCGCTGGAGGAATGGCAGCGCGAGTTGCGCAAACAGTACGGCCGGGACCAGAAATATCTCCTGTCCAACCTCGGCGAGGAACCCGTCTTCTCCGAGTTTGCCGTCACCAATCCGCAGACGAGACGCACTTATTGCGTCCGCATTCGCGGCCTGCAAACGGGCGACAATCACTGCACCTGTCCCGACTTCGCCACTAACACGCTCGGCACCTGCAAGCACATCGAGTTCACCCTGGCGAAGCTGGGACGCAAGAAGGGAACCAAGGAGGCGCTCAAGGCCGGCTATCAGCCGCCCTTCAGCGAGGTCTTCCTTCACTATGGCACGCAGCGTGAGGTTCGTTTCCGGCCCGGGACCAACTGCTCGAAGGAACTGGCACGGCTGGCTTCCAACTACTTCGACGTAGAGGGTGTGCTGCTGCCGGACGCGATCGCGCGCTACGTCGAATTCCTCGGCGAGGCCGGCAAACTCGACGACGACCTGCACACTCACGACGACGTGCTGACCTTCGTGGCCGAGATGCGCGACGCGGCGGAGCGACGCCGGGCTGTCAGCGAGGCGTTTCCCAAAGGCATTCGCAGCGCCGTCTTCAAGGACCTGCTCAAGATCAACCTCTACGATTACCAGCGCGAGGGCGCGCTGTTCGCCGCACGCAGCGGCCGCTGCCTGCTTGGCGACGACATGGGCCTGGGCAAGACGGTCCAGGCCATAGCCGCCGCCGAGATCATGGCCCGGCTCTTCGGCGTCGCTCGGGTCCTGGTCGTCTGTCCGACCTCGCTCAAGCATCAGTGGGAACGCGAGATAGCACGCTTCTGCGAGCGCACGGTCGAGGTGATTGTCGGCCTCCGCCATCGCCGTGAACGCGGTTTCGCCACGAACACCTTCTTCAAGGTGATGAACTACGACACCGTCCACCGCGATCTCGATCTGATCGGCAACTGGAGTCCCGACCTCGTCATCCTCGACGAGGCCCAGCGCATCAAGAACTGGGAAACGCGCACCGCCCGCAGCGTCAAGCAGATCCAGTCCGCCTATGCGATAGTGCTGACCGGCACGCCGCTGGAGAACCGGCTCGAAGAACTGATATCGATCGTCCAGTTTGTCGATCTGTATCGTCTGGGGCCGACGTTCAAGCTGCTGGACGAACATCAGGTTCGCGACGAGGTCGGCAAGGTGACGGGCTATCGCGACCTCGATCGCATCGGCAAGACGCTGGAGCCGATCCTGATTCGCCGGCACAAGCAAGAAGTCCTCGATCAGTTGCCGGCCCGGATCGACAATCAGATCTTCGTGCAGATGACACGACAGCAGCGCGATCTGCACGACGAGAACGGGGAAATCGTCGCCCGCATCGTGCAGAAGTGGCGCGAGCGCCGCTTCCTGTCGGAGTCGGATCGGCAAAAGCTGATGATTGCGCTCCAGCGGATGCGCATGTCCTGCGACTCGAGCTACCTGGTCGATCACACCACGGACCACGGCTCCAAGGCCGACGAGATCGCGACCGTCCTCGAAGAGGCGCTGGAGGAGAAAGAGACGAAAGTGGTAATCTTCAGCCAGTGGCTGCGGATGCACGAACTCCTCGCGCGCCGGCTGAAGAAGCGCGGCTGGGACCATGTGCTGTTTCACGGCGGCATTCCCACCTCGAAGCGCAAGGGGCTGGTGGATCGATTCCGCGACGATCCGAAGTGCCGGCTGTTCCTCTCGACCGACGCGGGCGGCACGGGCCTGAATTTGCAGCATGCGTCGATGGTCATCAACGTCGATCTGCCGTGGAACCCGGCGGTGCTGGAGCAGCGCATTGGCCGGCTGCATCGTCTGGGGCAGGACAAGGTCGTGCGTGTGATCAACTTCGTGGCCCAGGGGACCATCGAGCAGGGGATGCTCGAGGTACTGAGGTTCAAGAAGTCGCTGTTCGCGGGCATTCTCGACGGCGGCGACAAGGACGTGTCGATGGGCGGCACGAAGCTGAACAAATTCATGGAGACGGTCGAGAAGGTGACGACGTTGATTCCCGAGGCCACGATCGAGGAAGCGGATATGGCGTACGGTGCGCCCGCGATGCCGGAGACGATGCCGGAACCCTCCGGCAACGGCACATCTCGCGGCGGCAGCAAGAGCAGTCCCGCTCCGACACCGGCCGCCGAGGAGACACGGCCGGCGGCGCCGGCGGCCGACATGTGGGGCGGTCTGTTGCAGGCGGGCATGGCGCTGTTGCAGCAGTTGGCGACACCGCCGGCATCGAACGGCCAGGCGAAGGAGAGAGCCGCGAGTCCGCAGGTCGTGCAGCGCGACGATCGGACGGGCGAGACGTTTCTGCGTCTGCCGATGCCGTCGCCGGAGGTGCTGGAGCAAGTGTTGCGCGGCGTCGGCGCGCTACTGGAGGGACTGCGGCCGCGCCGCGAATAAGTTCCTCTTCTTCGCCGCTTGCGGCTTCGCACCCTGTCGGCGATATCCTTCACGCTGTCGAACCACGCGCTGCTTCCTTGAAAGGCCCTCCGCGGGAGGGTGGAGGCAGTGAATGGTGAGGGGCTGGTCGGCGATGGATTAATGACTGACCGGTTCGGTTGCGGGCAACGGGGTTGGGCGGGGACTGTCCGGTCCGCTGGTACCATTTTCTTCCGGCCCCGCTTCGACAGGCGGAGTGATGCCCAGAAATGCGTCGATCTCGGCACGAAGTTGCAAGATCATGTCGATGTACGACTCGGCGAAGATCGCGTAGTTGCGCGGGTTCTTTGAATAGACGCCTTCATGCAGGGAAACGAGGGCGTCCTCGGCCAGCGCCAGTTGCGATCGCACAATCGCCAAGTCCTTATAATCACGGATCATATTGAAACCCTCACCAGACCTTTTCTCGTTTCTCTTACCCAGTTGAACGCATCGCACCATTTCAAGTTGACCCGGCCGAAGAACTCGATCCACTTTTGCTCTTCCGTCGAGTTCTGCCGCACGGAGTAGAGATCGAAACGATATTCTTGCCGGACCCGGCGTTTCGAGACCACGTTGTACTGATACGGCCGCAGGTTCGCCTCCATGTCCCAGTCTTCGGGGAGAATTAGCACCAGATCAATATCATCTGGCTCGTCCACCTTCGTCATGATGAAACTGCCGTCGATGATCAGGCTGCACTTGATCCCGGAGTTCTTGAGATCGGTGAGGTATGCCTTCAGTTTCTTGAACAGGGTAATTCGCTGGTCGGTGCGCTGGAAGCGTCCGAAATGCTCGTCCAGTTCTTCAAGGGTGGCGTCATGAACACCCGGTAGCAACAATCCGCGCTCGTCGAAATCCAGGGGCATTGTCTCGATCCTCCATGAAACATCCCTCGATTCTATCATCTCCCTGGTTTGATTCCCAGCCGCTGCCCCCGCTCGACGTCTCGCCGCGTCGGATGAGCGCAAAGGGGGTCAGTCTCTCGCGCGTTTTCGGTCGTGGAACATTTTCCGCGCCCAAACCGCAAGCGGCGGATCGACACTCGCTCTCCCCTGTGTTACGATCGCACCATGAAACTGCGCGTTTTCGTCTCATCGACCTACGAGGACCTCAAGGAGCATCGCAAGGTCATCCGCGATGCCATCCTCAAGATTCCGTGGGACCTGGAGATGATGGAGTACTTCAACACCGAGACGGGCGCCACTGTCGAGGAGTGTCTGAAGAAACTCCGTCAGGCTGATCTCGTCATTCTCGTCGTGGCTTTCAAGCGCGGCTGGGTTCCCCTACCGGACAAGGGCGGGCGCGACGGCAAATCGATCACCGCGCTGGAACTGGAGGAGGCTCGCCGGCTGGGTAAGCCGGTCCGCGTGCTGCTGGCCACGGGCAACTGGCCTGGAAGCCTGTGGGAACACGATGCCGAGGCGTTCCTGGCGGTCAATCGTTTCCGCGACGAACTGAACCAGATCGCCGCCAAGTTCGACGTCGATCACCCCAATCCCGACGGCGGCGAACCCAGGCCAGGACCGCGCTTTCATGGTATTGTCCACCAACTGCTCAACGACCACCGCGAGTCGCTTCTGAGCCAGATGCCGGCCGCGCCCGTGGCGGCGACTCTGGCCGGACTTGAACCCCTGCTGCCCGAACTATGGCCAGCCCTGAACGGCGTCCTGCTGTCGCAGCAGGGACTCCTGCGCGCCTATCAGGAGTTCGCACCGCCGGCCTGGAATCCGCCTCCTCAGAATGCGAGCCCGTCCGTGCTGCTCTCCTGGTGCGTGCAGCAACTCGCCGCTGCCCCGGCTCGTCATGATGGCCGGGTGCCGTTGCTCGACTTTCTCAACACCTGCAAGCGCGAGTTGCCGGACGCCCAGTCCCGGCCAATCGCGAACTGGATCGAACGGGCCGCCGCGCATCTCGGCATCCGGGTCGAGACGATGCCCGCTCGGCCTGCCGCAGCGGTTCCGTGTGTGGCGCTGATGATCCAGATCGAAAGGGCCAGGACCAGCGACGGCAGTTATCTCCTCAAGGCCTGGCTGTCCGGCACAAAGGACCTGCCCACGCTTCGCCCTGGTGACACACCCCTGTCACTTGAAGCGCTCCGCCAGGAAGTGCGGCAATTGTGCGGCGAAGTCGAACAACTGCGTCCCGTCGGCGCGGAACTTCTGGTCGAGTTTCTGCTTCCCGGTGGCATGGCCGGCCTCGATCCCGAATGGTGGGAAGTCGAGGACGAGTTGTCGTGTCCCGTACCGCTGGCCACCCGCCATCGCGTCGTCGTTCGGCCTCTCGATCGGCACCGCGCTCGCGCCGCCGACATCAAGCAAGCCTGGCTGAAACGCTGGACGGAACTGGAGAGCAAAAAGGAAATTCTCTGCCACGTCGGCTGCACCCTGCCGCCGGACCCGCCCACTTGCCATGCTGTCCGTCACGAGAAGCCCGAAGGCGGGCCGTTCCGCTCGCTGCTGGCGCTGGCGCCTTCGGTCGTTTGTGTGATCCTTGGCCGGCCCCTCAGTGGAGCGGTCACCGACAAGGACCTTCTTGGCCCCGTTCTGTCAGCGGGCATTCCGGCGGCGCTGTGGGTGCGGGGCAATCCGGATGGTCTGGCGTCCCTGATCGACGAGTTAAGAAAGACGAAAATGGGCGATCTGCCGGAACTCGTCCTGCGGCTGCGCTGCGAGGCGCACGGCCACGGCGACCCGTCGCATATCGGCTGGCACCTGACCCTGTTGTGGGACGACGTCCATCGTCTCTCGCCCGAACTCGACCGCGACAAGAGTAACCCCCTGACGAATCCCGCGAGGCTATCCGCCCCATGAGCGACTGGAAGATCTTTCAGGGTACGCCCGATAACCCTCACGACGGCATCGACCACCTGCCCGATCCCCCGCCGTGGCGCGATTTCGCCACGCGCAAGGAGAGCCAGGGGCGGACGTTTCGCGCCAGCCCGCGCGAAATCGAACTGGTCAACGCCGCTCTGTATCTGCGCCGGCCGCTGCTGGTAACCGGCCCGACCGGCACCGGCAAATCGTCGCTGGCCCACGCCGTCGCGGCCGAACTGCAACTCGGCGACGTGCTGCGCTGGTCCATCTCGTCGCGTTCGACCTTGAAGGACGGACTCTATTCGTATGACGCCCTCGCGCGCTTGCAGGACGAAAACCTGCGCTCCAAGGGCGGCGCCGCAGGTCCGGACGACATCGGCCGTTATCTGCGGCTCGGCCCCCTCGGCAACGCCTTTCTGCCCGACAGCAAACCGCGCGTGTTGCTCATCGACGAGATCGACAAGAGCGACGTCGATCTGCCCAACGATCTGCTGCACGTCTTCGAGGAAGGCAACTTCGAGATCGACGAGTTGATGCGTATCGCGGCCGAGCATCCCCGCGTTGAAGTCCTCAGCGAGAATCGCAAGGGCGAACTGGTCAAAATCGCCATCGACAGGGGCAAGGTCCACTGTCAGGCGTTTCCGTTTGTGATCCTGACCAGTAACGACGAGCGCGAGTTGCCGCCCGCCTTTCAGCGCCGCTGTCTGCGGTTGCAGATCGCCGTGCCGAAACAGGAGGAGCTGGAGAAGATCCTGCACGCCCATCTCGAAGGACTGGACCTCGGACCGGTGCAGCCGCTGCTGGTGGAGTTCCTCAATCGTCGGGACGACCAGGGCAAGATGCTCGCGACGGATCAACTGCTCAATGCCGTCTTCCTGCTGACGCGCGGCACGGTTCCGCCGGAACTCGAGAAACGCGCGATCCTTGATGTCCTCTTCAGGGAACTGGGCCGGTCATGATCGATGGCGCGGGACGCTTGCTGACAGCGCTGCGGGCAGCCGGAGTGATCGACGATCCCTCCGAACTGGCGGATGCCCTGTGGCTGGCGCAGTGGATGTTCGCCGACATTGAACCTGTGTCGCCGCCGTCGAGCATCCTTCCCGAACCTCCT
>JBBSDR010000030.1:0-14418 GCA_038240465.1 Gemmatales bacterium | reverse complement strand
TGCGCCGTGGAGCAGACTCGTCAGCAGGAGCATTCCGCCCGTTGCCGTCAGAATCCCGGCCAGCGGGCCGCTCGTGAATGCCGCCAGCCCGGCGGCCATCCCGATGCCCAGCACGCCGAGCAGCGTCCGCTGGGACAGCCCTGACCGCAGCACCCAGCCGAGCATCTGGGCCGTTCCCGCAATCACAGGCAGCCAGCTCGAAAGGGAACGAGTCCGAACAGGCTCCTGAGTGCAGAAGTTCTCCTCTTCCCAGGTGCCTCCGTCGAGCGGATCGAAACTGCCGTTGAATTGCTGTTCATCGCGCCAGTCGTTGAGGCCGGAGCGCTCGAATCGGCTCCCCGGCTCCTCGCGGAAGCGGCGTCGGCGCTGCACGTCGAGCGGAATGGGATCCAGGGGCTGGTAGAGCAAGGCTGTCAGCATTGCGTCGCGGACGGCGTCGCCGACGTGGCTTCCCACGACCGATGCGATGCCCTCGCGCAGTCGGCGGCACAGTTCGAGCATCGCCTCGTGCAGGATCTCCAGTCGGCCCAGCAGGAAGTCACCGACAGGGCGGGCCAGGTTGTGAATGGGAATCATTTCTGTTCCTCTCAGGATGTGGGAGACGTGAAACACAGGTGCTACGGGACCAGCGGCGGCAACTGACGCAGCGAGTCCACCGCCGCCCGGACGGCCCGAGACTGCCGGCGGTGCTGCTTCAGCGAGGCGATCAGGCGGGCCAGACGCGATTGCGCCTCCGTGAGCAGCCCCTTCATGGCTTCCGCTTCCGCCAGCGGATCGCTGAAGCCATTGCCGTTCGGCGCGCTGCCGCCGTCGCCAGTTTGCTTGCCGTTGGGTTCGGGCATGGCCGATTTCTCCTCTGTTGAAGGGACAGAATCAGGGGGTTGAGACGGCTGCGCCGGTGCCGGCTTTACCGGTTCGCCGAGCGGCAGCCAGACGAAGGTGCGGTTGTTTGCCCGGCAGCAGAGCGGGCTGTGTGGGCTGACGATCTCGATGTGGAAGAAGCCCATCTTCACGGCACGCAGAAGCACGCGGCGGTCCAACTCCAGGCACACGGGCTTGCCCTTGATTTCAGCGCCGGGCAGCTCCTGCGTACTCTCTGTTTCCTTCCCATCCGCTTTCGCCCGAACGGCGGCCGTCTTGCCGATGTTGAGCATGACCGGAGCCGGCTTCTCGTTTGCGCCGGGCATTCGTGGCAACTGCTTCTTCAGGAGTTCGAGATCAGCGGGGCTGAAGCGGAGATGAGTTGTAATGGACCTGGCCGGGGGAATGACGGCCTCGAAGTTGGGATAGGATTTGCTGGTCTCGGCACGCAGGGCGACGCTCAACATCCCCGCATGAACGAACACATACTCCTTCGAGCAGGCGATGCTGACGGGCCTGTCCGGCAGTTCACGCAGACCCCAGACACCGATGCTTGGGACGAGCAGATCGCCATCCCAGGGAAACTTGAAACCGCCCTGCACCAGCAACTGCCGGCCATCCGTTGCGATCACCTCGCCCGTTTTGCCGCGGAGCAGAACGCGATGGAGCGGGCGGCCCGTGATCTTGTTCGAGGCCGTGGCCGCTGCTTCCTCCAGGGCCAGTTTGAAGAACTCGCCAGGGTCAGTCAGCCGCGCCGGCATCGCAGGGAAGAACTGATGGGCAGCCGGCTTGCTCGACTTGAACTCGCAGTTCATCTCCGTCCCGCTCTCATGCCAGGCCGCACGGCCCTGCTCGGGATTCAGAACTTCCAGCGCGGCCAGATCGTCCGAGGGGGCTTCGATCTTCGCCAGCAGGGATGCCGGGAAGGCGATGATCTCGTCTTCCTGTTTGCCGATTTGATCGAAGCGCACAGCGGTCTCGGCGAGACCGCATTGCAGGGACAGCCCTTTACTGGAAGCCCGTGCCACGATGAAGGGTTCCTGGCTGAAATCGGCGGGGGCTGCACAGCGCCGCAGGACCGTGCGAAATCTCTTCGCCAGCGACCGCGGAACGGCAATCACGGTTCACCTCGCATTCTTGTGTGTTGGTGGAAACGGGGAAGCGGCAGGAACAGCTCAAGCAACCCGCCATCCGGCGCCGATCAGGTCCTCGGGGTTATCGAAGACTTCTCTGGGCAATTCCAGGAACTCGTCGAGCGTGGGCGGCAGCATGAAGCGGTTGGTGAAGAAGACGGTGCTGGAGTAGCCAGGGAGGTCCAGGACATGAAAGGCGTCAAACACAAGGCCCCGTTCCTCCTCACAGCCGGGCTTGCGTCTGACGAGCGGCAAGAAGGGCCACTTCAGCCAGAGATCATGATGAACCAGGAAGTGGAGCGAACGCTGCCGCATCGCATCCGCCGCTGTCGAGATCTGTTGCATGGTTCTCCTCAGGGTGACGTCTGGGAAACAAACACGGCCCTGCTTCACCCAGGAGGTGAGACAGGGCCGAGAAACGTTCGAGCAGAAGCTGACTCGTAAGATCAGGCCGCGGTGGAGGGGATTGACGGCTCTTCCGGCGACAGCAACGCACCGAGGCGGATGGTGGCCGCAGCGTGGGCCTGCGGGTTGCTGCGGATGCGTTCCCCGAGCGCGAAGGTCACCGCGTTGTACAGGCTCCAGACGGTCTTCTCGCGGAACTCCTCGAACGAGGACTCACGCCATTCCTTCAGTGCGACGGGCAGAGTGCGAGGAGAGAGCATCCCCTCGTCCTGGTAGGCACGCAACAGGAACGACTCGGCGAAGTGGTCGTCGATCAGCCGCTGCTGCATCGTGCGGATGCGCTGGCCCTCCTGGTCGCGGTAGGAGGCGAGCCCCGAGACCGCCTTGCAAATCGCTTCCTGGTAGCGGGTGACGCCGTGGGTGGTGTGCTTGCGGGCGATGACCTGCTCGCTGCGGAATGACAAATTATCACAAACGAACACGCGCGCGCCACAGCACCACTGGAGGCTGATGGACTTGTCCACCGAGCTTCTCAGCCCCACGGCCAGCGAGACACCCGAGGCGACGTCGCTCCTGAGCGTGAGAGTCGCGAAGAACCTCGCGTCATTGCGAGTCAGGCCGAGCTGCATGTTGTCGATCTGGTAGCCGGCGTCGATCAGGGCCCGCTCGGCGTAGTCGAGGACCGTGCCGTGGGGAACGGGCTTCCACTTTCCTTCGGCTGCTGGACAGGGCACCGCATCGAGTTGAGCGCGTGTGACTTCCCGCGCTCCACAGTGAAGCATCAGCTTCGCATCGGACATGAGAAACTCCTTCCTGAGACGGTGTTGAAACTTGGCAGTGAGGTTTGAGAACGATGAAACCGACGGCTGGTTGACTGGGAGCCCTGTGCCTTACCCTCCTTCGTGCGGCAGCCAGTTGAAGTAGAGCCGCGGCGGACCATGCTGGAATTCGAGGCTGCCCCGCACTCCATCCGCCCTCCGGCACACAACGACCAGGGGAGCCGCGAAGCCGATCACCTGGAAGTCCCTGCCCAGTTCGCTCGTGTCCCAGACCTTGCCGAATTGGGCTTCGAGGGCCTCGCGGCCGCCCGGCTCGGCGTTGATCTCGGCCAGCCGTTGGCGACGAATTGCCTCCGTTGGGTCGTCCACTGGTTGTTCCTTTCGCGGTTGAACAGTATTGCAGTTCGGGACTGTGAAATTGCCTTCGTATCGTTCGTCGTCGTGCTGCTCGATGCTGTGAAAGGCTCGCTTCAGCCTGGTCGTCCAGCGATTCCAGGCACTCCGTTCTCCTTCCAGCTTCGCGCGGAGTGTCTGGAGACGGCGTTTGCGTTCGAGAGCGGGGTTGGGAGGAGAAGGAGCTGAGCGCCGTTTGGACATTTCGATGGGCCTCTATTTCGTTTGGGGGGGTTGATGGGCAACGTGGACCGATGCGGGACCGTTTATCCCTTCTTGCCGTAGCCGTACCAGCCCTGCGAACGCAGGGCGGCGACAGCTTTCGCGGCTTCCGTTCCGGCGGGCTGAGTTCCGTGGATGAGCAGAGCAAAGTTGCCGCCGGGCTGCATGGCGTGGCTGTCGTTGTGGTCGATGGGCAGGCCGAGCGCTTTCGCCTCGGCCTCGCTGTAGACGACCAGGGCGTAACGCAGACCGTGAGACTCGATGAGATCGTCCTGCTGGCCGCCCTTGCTGGCTGTCAGGACGAAGTTGTCGGGAATACAGCCCAGACGCGCCACCCAGAACGGTAGCGACTTCGTGTAGGTGTAGAAGAGCGTGCTGGGCCGCGCAGCCGCCGCAGCGAGCCAGGCATCGAAGTAGTCCTGGCTAAAGAAGTCGCCGGAGCAATGAATGCGGATGTACCCCGCGAAACGCGAGATGGAGGCGAGAATGAGTGCCGTCATCTCTTCCGCCGAGTTGCAGGCTTGCAGCAGCCCGAAGTTGTGCCAGCGCGAACGGCGGACGCTCTGGCGGATTTCCATCGTGGCGGCGTAGCAGCGGAACTGTGTCTGGAGGCCGTCGTTGATGCGGCCATTCTTTCGGCCGGCCCTGCTCAAGCACAGCCGGGCAGAAGGGCAACTGTAGCCGGCGGGAAGGCTGAAGGTGAAGATGGCGTCGTCGAGTTTGGCGTTGCCGCGTCCGAACCGGAGCAGCTTTCGTTTCGGCAACTTCCTGGCGGATGTGGACGGAGTATCGCCCTTCACCGTCCCTTTGGCGGTGTGCCGTCTGGACACGTTGTTTCTCCTTGGCGAGGACCGAATGCGTAGTCGATTCGGTCGAGAACTGCTGATGAGATGGGGGCTTACTTGCTGGTTTGGGCAGACCTGCGTGCTTCACGGCGAAGAGCGCTCTTCGTTCTGCGGTCAAGGAGCTGAAGACTGGCGTGCAGGACTGGGCCGATGAAGTCGCCCATCCGGGTTTCGACACAGCACTGTTGCCTCGTTCCGCGTCGGGAGCAGTGATCGCCGTGAATTGGAAGTCCGATATCGACGTGGCGTGGGGACCAGGCAGAACGGCCTTGAGGGTCGCGGGAAGGGTCGGTCCTCTCAAGAAGCGCCCATATCAGACTGCACCTGCTGCAGCCGTGCGCGGCCTCCCTCGGGCGGCGGGGCCAGCAAGCCTTCCGCGGCCAGGATTCGCCACACCTCGGCATAGGGACCGGCAGTTAGCCAGTCGGCCAGCACCGCCCGCAATCCAGCGCTGGACCGCGCGTCCGCCTCGTCGGCCGCCATGTCCGTGTCGAAGGACGAACAGCCAAACGGCGCAACCGCGTGAACACTGCAACGGCCTTCGGCTATCAGGAACAGGCAGGCACCATCAGCTTGCCGCGCCGGGACGAGAGTTGGGATGCGGAACACCGTTCCATGTCGCTTGACCAGTGCGCCGGGCGAGGCCAGGAGATGCTCCCGAGCCCAGGCGAGCAGGTCCACGCTGGCGGCCAGATGGTCGCGCATGCGGTCGAGATCGGCAGGAATCAGGTAGCCGGGCAGATAGCGGCAGCCAGCAGTACACTCGGAGCAGTCGCACACAGTTCGGTAGTAGCCGAACTCGACTCGGGTCGGGTCAATAACGGGCAGAACCTGTTTGTTCATGGATGGGATCTCGTGGAATAAAGGTGTGGGGATCGAGACGAAGGAACAAGTAGGAAGGAGAGTGATCCTCAAGCCGACCGGCAGGATCGTGGAGGTGATGGCGATCCTGTCGGTCGGCTGAATGGTCAGACCGCAGCGCTGGTTGCGGTTGTGGGGGAAGAGGCGGCCTCACCGAGGAAGCAGAGCCAGTCCTGCTCGAATTCTCGGCGCATCTGGCTGATCCGAGCCGGACTGATGCCGTGCCTGCTGGCGACGTCGAGCGTTCGCTTGCCCAGCATCAGCTCCTCGGTGATGCGCTTCTTCCGGTCATCCAGCGAGGCGAGCCATTCAGGGAAATCGATCCTGAATGCCGCAGCCTCGTCCGGAGGCGTTCGCGTGTTGTCTGCCAGCGCCTCGGACAGCGGATTCCAGTTCAGGCTGGAGAAGTCCGGCAGTCGGCCGACCGCGAAGCCACGGCGCTGCTGGGCGCGAGGCGAGAGAACGTCCTTCGCCTTCTCCTGACCGCAGAGCCGGCGCCCACTCTTGACGGCCCGAGCAGCGAAGGATGCGATGGCCGAGACGAAGCTGGACGGGTCCTTGCCCCTGCGGACAAGGGACTGGAACCATTTCCAGCTCAGCGCCGTCATCTCGGCCAGGTATTCCGCCTTCATACTGGTGCATTTGACGTTGCGGAAGTAGACGTTGCCGTGGGCCTCGATCCGGGGCAGAGCGGTGAGGAATGCCCGCTGGATCTGGGTGAGCGAGAGTTGTGAGGAAAGGGTCGGCATGGGGTGGTCTCCTTGTGTTGGAAGGGACCGTCCCCGGTGCCGACCAGGGCGGTCCGGTGAATACCGAACTGCTCTGGACAACAGCGCCAGGAAGAATGCGGAGCGAGCCAAAGCCTAACTCTGCTTCGTTCCATAGTGACGCAATACAGGTCTGATTTGAGCTGCTTTGAACGTCCCAGTGGACTGAAATCAAGCACAAGCGCTGATCGAGGAATTGCAGCACATATCAGAAGCGTGGAATGGCTGTATCCCGACGCGGGGCTCTTGATCCTCCGGACCCTGACACACGTGAGTTTGCTGGTCAAGGAACTGGAGACATTCTCGACGAGGGCGACGGAAAGTCATCAGCAAGAAGCGAGGGCAGCCTGGCGCGAGTCAGAGCAGAACGATCTCGTGCTGGGGTTGGCGGTGGCGGCGTGGGTCGTGGTGCAAGATGCGGCGTCGGAGGATGACGGAGGCGTCCTTCCTGCCCTGCCTGAGCAGGCGAGCCACCGTCTTGGTTCGCTCTCATTCGCTTAGCTGTTCCGGCTTTTGATCCACCCGGATCCGCCCCGAACCTGCAAGCTCTGCTCGGCCCCGACGGACACAACGCATTGTGGTAATTCGCCGATTGGCTTCCCGCAGCGCTTCGGCAAGTCCAGCGATGAGATCCTCAACCGCGTTCTGCCTGAGCAAGTCGCAGCTGAGCCATTCAACTCCTTGCAAAGTACACCGACACTGTCCGGCGAGATCGGGCCGTGAACGGCGACTAAAGTCCAATCTTCGGGAAGCAGGATGCTGACAACGTCCAGCTGCCGCAATTGACTGTCCAGGAGCTACATGCGGAAGTCCCCGGCTTGAGCTGAACTTCCTGGGCGCGCGTGACTGCCAGATCCTCTGTGAGATTGAGCTTGCCGCACTCGTCGCACTTCACGGTCGAATCCTTGTTCAGGCAGCGAACTGTGAGCGTTTCGTCCGGGACCCTTGCCGTCCGGGCTCCGTCTGCATGGCCACAATTGCCACAGTTGCCAGCAACTTCATCCACACGATCGATCCCCTGCGAAATGCCTGAACAACTTCTTGCACATTTCCGGGTTCCACAGGCGAAATCGCGTTACCGTTTCCCCTGTGGCCAGATTTTCTTCACCGCACAAATCGATAGTGAAGATCGACATCTACCCGACAATAGCCCGCTGCAGAACGGGGTTCTGAAACGATCGGCGCTAGCTCCTCGCTGCCCTCTGCGCCCACTCCGCCCCTTCATGGCGATCAGCTTGGGAATATACTGTTTGGAGCAAGCCGTGCGCCCGAAAGTGGAGCGATACCGATCACCAACCTGTCTGTGCCCCAAGAAGATCGGGCACATAAATTGCCCCGGCACGAACAGTTCACTCTTCGCAGAGCGGACTCCGTGCGGTTTACAGAGTTGGGAGATGGACCAATGAACGGTCGGGCATTTGACGTCGTCCTGGGAGTCCTCGCCGGGTTTGGCCAGGTATCTGGCCGCCTCAGCACTGGTCCTCCTGGGTTCCTTCCCCGATGTCCCTGGCGGACGCTTGCTCCTACCTGCCCTCCTCGCGGCCGCCGTCGGGGGCGACCTTGGGTGGAAGTATCGGAGTCCGGTCGGGGAGGGTGTGTCGGCGGCACGCTGGTGTGTCGGCATGGCCCTCGGTGTGGGTGCCCTCGCCTTCCTGGCAAGCTTCGTCGGCCCGATCCTAGTGGCGCCGAAATCGCCGCAGGGGCCCTTGCTGGGCCTGTTTTTTCACCGGCCCGCTGGGCGTCGTCGCTGGGGCGAGGCTGGGGACCTGCTCATCGGGCTGATTCGGCGTGACCGGGGTTCCAGAGGTATGTCATGAGGCGGCGGCGGTTCCTGGAGTCCAGCTCTTCAGCTTGAGGGGCTGATCAGGCTGGGCGTCCCGAACTCTCCTTGATCGGACCGTATGAGCGACGTATCCCGGATCCTCTGTGCTCTCGAAGGCGGTGACCTCCAGGCGGCCGACCGGCTTCTCCCGCTCGTCTACGACGAACTACGCCGCCTGGCCGAGCAGAGACTGGCCCGCGAGGCGCCCGGTCAGACGCTTCAGCCGACAGCCCTGGTCCACGAGGCATACCTCCGGCTGGTCGGCTCCGATCCCGAGCAGCCGTGGCAGGGACGAGGACACTTCTTCGCCGCCGCCGCTGAGTCCATGCGGCGCATCCTCGTCGAGAACGCCCGCCGCAAGAAGGCGATCAAGCGCGGCGGCGGCCGGCGGCGGCAGCAGATCGATCCCGACCAGGTTGCCGCCCCGGAAGTCTCCGAGGACTTGCTCGCACTGGACGAGGCGCTGGGCAAGCTCGCGCAGGCCGACCCGCAGGCGGCGGAACTGGTGCGGCTGCGCTACTTCGCTGGCCTGACCATCCAGGAGGCGGCAGACGTGCTCGGGGTTTCTCCCCGGACTGCCTCCTCGTACTGGGCCTATGCTCGCGCTTGGCTGCTCATGGCACTCGAGAACGCCTGACCCGGCTGCGCCGCCTCCCCCGGACAATCCGGAAAATATGTTGCACGTTTCGGGCGCGGAATGCGCATTGAGAGAGGAGGGCACTGGACCGTCAACCCCGGAGAGCCGTCATGAGCGAGCGCGACATCTTCATTGCCGCCCTGGAGATCGAGGATCCCGCCGAACGGGCCGCCTACCTGGACCGAGCCTGCGCCGGGGACGCCGGGCTGTTGCAAAGAGTCGAGGGTCTCCTGGGCGCACACAGCCGCGCGGGGCAATTTCTCGACAAACCGGCCGTCGAGCAGCTGGCAGCGCAGGGCGGGCTGTCCGAAGACCCCACCCAGCTCGGCTCCCGCCTTGTGGGAGAAGCGGAGCGAACCCCCGATGCCCCGTCCGAATCGACGCAGGCCGAGCCGCCGCACGACGAGGACGATCTGTCGCTCGACTTCCTCAGCCCCTCCCAGCGGGCCGACTCGCTGGGCCGGCTCGGTCATTACGAGGTGCTGGAGCTGGTCGGCCGGGGGGGCATGGGTGTCGTCCTGCGGGCGTTCGACGAGACGCTGCACCGAGTCGTCGCCATCAAGGTAATGGCCCCGCAACTGGCCACCAGCGCCACTGCCCGAAGACGATTCCTGCGCGAGGCGCGGGCCGTCGCCGCCGTCAGCCACGACAACGTCGTCACCATCCACGCCGTCGAAGAGGGCGAGGGCGTTCCCTACCTGGTGATGCAGTTCGTCGCTGGCATGTCGCTGCAGGACAAGCTCGACCGCCAGGGGCCAGCGGAACTGAAAGAGATCGTGCGGATCGGGATGCAGGCAGCCGCCGGGCTGGCGGCGGCACACGCCCACGGCATCACGCACCGCGACGTCAAGCCGGCCAATATCCTGCTGGAGAACGGCGTCGAGCGCGTCAAGATCACTGACTTCGGTCTGGCAAGAGCGCTCGACGACGCCAGCCTCACGCAGAGCGGACTCATCGCCGGCACGCCGCAGTACATGTCGCCCGAGCAGGCCGAGGGGCGGCCGGCCGGCCACCGCAGCGACCTGTTCAGCCTGGGCAGCGTCCTCTACGCGCTCTGCACCGGACGGCCGCCGTTCCGGGCTGACACGACCACGGCCGTCCTGCGTCGCGTGTGCGAGGACGTCCCTCGTCCCATCCGCGAGGTCAACCCCGATGTCCCCGGCTGGCTCTGCGACATCATCGGCAGGCTCCACGCCAAGAACCCTGCGGACCGGTTCCAGACCGCGGCGGAAGTTGCCAGTCTGCTGGGCGAACACCTTGCCCGGCTGCAGCGGCCCGACGCGAGCCAACCGGAAGCCGAGGCAGAAAAGGCATCGAAACCGCGAGACAAGGGCAAGGCAGACGCGAAAGCTCACGTCCCTGCCCGCCGCCGGAGGCGCTGGCAGGTGGCTGCGGCCGCGTTACTCCTGTTGCTGACCGGACTGGGCCTGACGGAGGCGACGGGAATTACGCGACTCACCTCGACGGTGATCCGCGTCTTCACACCCCAGGGCACCTTGGTCGTCGAGGTGGATGACCCCAACGTGAAGGTGACGATCGACGGCGACGATCTCGTCATCCACGGAGCCGGGGTGCAGGAAGTGCGCCTGCGACCTGGCACATACCAGTTGCGGGCCACGAAGGACGGCGAGCCGGTCAAGCTCTCCACCGAGTTGGTCACCATCACCCAGGGCGGCAAGCAGGTCGTCCGTATAAGCCGGGAGGCCGCGCCCACCGCCAGGGCCGTCGAGGTGGTCCAGCCCGAGCCACTGCCGGACCTGTCGCCGGGCTCGCCCCTGAGTCCGTTCGCCCTGGTGACGCGGCCGGCGGCGCTCAAGGGCGTGCGCAGCTGGAGCATCGAGACGAGCTACAGCCGAGCGGAGATCCTGGGGATCGCCTACAGCCCCGACGGCCGGCTTCTGGCTACCGCGAGTGACGACGGCACCATCCGCCTCTGGGAGCCGAAGACCGGCCGGCACGTGCGCGTCCTCCTGGGCAACGAGGCCGGCGTTTGGGGGGTCACATGGTCGCCCGACGGCAAGTATCTCGCTTCATGCAGCCATCATGACTCAACGGTACGGTTGTGGCAGGCCGATACGGGCCGGTTGCTCCGCACCTTCTTGGGAAGGTCCTTTCACAAGGTAGCCTGGTCCCCCGACGGCAAGACCGTTGCCGCTGGCGGTAACGAAGACAAAATTCGCCTTTGGAACCCCGCTTCGGGCGAACTGCGACTTACGTTGACGGTATCCGCTGGTGGGACGCATTCCATCGTCTGGTCTCCCGACAGCAAGACCCTGGCCGCCGCCGGCGATGACAAGGTGGTGCGCCTCTGGGATGCGACCACCGGCGAATTACTGCATGCCATGCTGGGGCACACCGAGAGAGTGTACACCGTGGCCTGGTCTCCCGATGGGAAGACCCTGGCTTCGTGCTCCGAGGACGGGACCGTGCGGCTTTGGGACGCGCAGACCGGCCTGACGCTGTGGACCGGAGCGGAGCATGCCAACGGCTGGGTGTCGGGCCTGGCCTGGTCGCCCGACGGCAAGCAACTCGTCAGCAGTGGCATGGACCAGACGCTGCGGTTCTGGAATCCGGGCACCGGCAAAGCCCTGCGCGCCCATGGGATCGGCAGGGAAATCACCTTGATCGCCTGGGCTCCCGACGGCAAGACGCTCTCCCTCAGCAATCGCAGATCACCCGTTGTCCACCTGGTCGATGCCGATTCTTGTAAGCTGCTCCGGGACCTGGGCCGCGGCACTGTCGATAGCTCGCTAAGACAAGTCGCCTGGTCGCCGGACGGCCTGTCGTTGAGCACGACAGGGGCATTTCTGCAAATTTGGGAGGCGCGGTCCGGCCGGTGCTCGCTGACCGTGCCGACCAATCACACGACAAGTTCCCAGGTCTGGTCGCCGGACGGCAAGTCTGTTATCGCTCAGCAGATCATCTCGCCCGGGACGTTACACCAGTGGAACGCCGCGTCCGGCGCGCGGGTGCGCACGTTCGAGGCATCACCACCTGGAATGCCGGAATTGTCCCTGGTGTGGTCGCCCGACGGCAAGACCCTGGCGGGCGGGGGCTACACCAAGGGCATTCACCTCTGGGACGGCCCCTCGGGCAAGCTCTCCCACACCTTGACCACGGAGGGGTTTGAGCTTCCCCTGACCGGGCTTAGCTGGTCGCCCGACGGCAAGCTCCTGGCCAGCGGCCACCCTTGGCAGGACACGGTCCGCATTTGGCAGCCCGAAACCGGCAAATGTGTCCAGACTTTCAAAGGCGTGGGGGGCTCCTCGCTTGCCTGGTCGCGGGACGGCAAGTCCCTGGCTGTCGGAGGCGGAGAAGGATCTCGAGAGGCGCGGCTTATCGACCCTGCCTCGGGCCGTGTCCTCAAGACCTTTGAGGGCCACTGGAAGCTTGGCGAGGTGTTCTGGATGCCCGACGGGAGGACGTTGCTGACCGTCGATTTAGAGAAGAAGCCCCGGGTGTGGGACGCGCTAGGCGGCAGACTGCTCAGCACCTTCGCGGGGCCCGGGGGGCGGAGATACCAGGGCGGCAGCAGCCTCTCGCCCGATGGCCGCTTCCTGGCGGCCATCATCCCCAGCTCGGTGCGTATCTGGGAGACCGCTGGCGGCCAGCCCACGGGGGCGCTGCTGCCGCTGGCCGACGGGCAGACCGTAGCCTTGAGCGCCGACGGCCACTTCCGCTGCTCGCCGGGGACCGCGGCCCAGCTGGTGTACGTCGTGGAGACGGACGAGGGCCAGGAGACGCTGCGCCCCGATCAATTCGAGCAGAAGTACGGCTGGAAAAACGATCCGGAGCGAGTGCGGCTCAACGCCGCGGTGACCAGGCCGTTCGTGATCCTGGCCTGCGCCGGCAAGGCGGAGCGGGCCTTCGCCACCCTTGCCGAAGCAGTCCTGCGTGCCAGTGACGGCGACACGATCGAGGTGTGCGGTGACGGGCCGTTTATCACAGAGCCGATCAAGATCACCAGGAAAGCTCTGACCATTCGGGCGGGTGATGGTTTTCGTCCCCACCTGCGACTCCGGCCAGAGGTCATCGATCAGGTCGTGTTGACCACGACCGCGGCCCTGGTCCTGGAAGGACTAACCGTGGAGGCAGCGGGAAAGCGACAGGAACAGTTTCAGGGAGGTGTCATTTTTTCTTACGATGCACCCCTGCACATTTCCCATTGTCGCTTGTTGGGACCCGACGGCTCCTGGGCCGCCGTTCGCACGCACCGCGTGGCTGCCTGCTCGATCCAGAATTGCATCCTTGGGAGGGTGAGCGTCGGCATCGGGTTCGACCACCTTCCTCGCAAAGCCCGCTACGTCCTGGACAATAATGTGATCCTGGGGGGCAGCTTGGCGATGCAGCAGACCACCCCAGACGTAGAAGATGTTTCCGTCCGCTTGCGGAACAACACGTTTTTGTCTGCTGTCCCCATCCATTTCGGCTTCAACCCGCCCCTGAGCAAGATCCTGGATGAGCGGCCCAATCCGAAAGTTCCGGGCCTGCGCCTGGAAGCCTCCGGCAACATTCTGGACAGTGGTTGGGCCGTTTTCTTTGTCTCTCCGTACGAGAAGTCACTGGCCCTCGAGAAGACGGTTCCGTTACTGCCGCGCCTGGTCTCCTTTCAGGACGACGGCAACCTTTATTCAAACACGCCTGAAACATTCCTGACCGTCAACCGGTATGAAGAACCGAAACCCCTGAAAGCCTTCAAGACGCTGGCGGAATGGCACAAGTTCTGGGGCGTTGACAAATCGTCCTCACAAATCGGCGACGCCCAGTTCCAGAGCGGCGACCTCCGCGCAAAGGCTTCCGCTTCGCCTGGCCAGCTCATTCCCGACGACTTCCGCCTCGCCAAGGGCAGCCCCGGTCAGGGCGCCGGTCCCGGCGGTAAGGACCTCGGCGCTGACGTGGACCTGGTCGGGCCGGGGGCCGCCTACGAGCGGTGGAAGAGGACGCCGGCCTATCAGCAATGGCTCAAGGTGACCGGGCAAACAGCGGCCAACCCGCCACAGGACCGGCCCTTCGTGACGCTGGCCGCAGGGGGCAAGGACGAACGGCCCTTCCGCACCTTGGCCGAGGCCGTGGCCGACGCCGACGACGAGGGGACGATCGAGATCCGCGGCGACGGGCCGTTTATCACGGACCCTGTCGTCATCGTGGGCAAGGCGCTCACCCTCCGGGCGGCTTCGGGTTTCTGCCCCGTCCTCCGCCTCAGCCCGGAAGGGGCGAAGGTTGGCGCGAAGCTGTTGGAGACCAAATCCCCGCTGACCCTGGAGGGCCTGGAGTTACAGCGGGTGGGGCACAGGCCCTGGCGTGCCGGGGATCCGATAGGCGTCATCGTGTCTTCCCACCAGGCGCCCCTGTTCGCCGCCAACTGCCGCTTCCTCGTCAAGTCCTCCCTCAACGCTGTCACCTCCTACGGGGGACGGGCGGTCGAGTTCCGGAACTGTGAGTTCATCAGCCCGGAGAACGGCGGCGTGGACTGGAATGCCGCGGAGGGCCGACTGGTGATGGATAACTGCGTGCAGATCATTGCGGGTGGCCACGGACTCCACTACGGTCCCCCTCCCCTCTTCAAGGATGTCTCCGTCCGCCTGACCCGGAACACACTCGTGGGAGAGAAGAGCTGGGTGTTCTTCCTGGGCAAGTCCGAAGTTGACCCCAAACTCAAGCCGATTCGTCTGGAAGCCGAGGGAAACATCTTC
>JBBSDR010000029.1:0-14538 GCA_038240465.1 Gemmatales bacterium | reverse complement strand
CAACTCATCGAAAGCATGCTGGAGATAAGCAGTTGGCAGACTGAACAGCCAGTCCGGCAGCCGCTTGTTGGGCGAAAGCTCGCCACAGTGATGCACCGCCAGCCGCGCGATAGCTTGCGAACCGAGATAGAGCCGCCACGCCGAGTCGGTCTTGGCTCCCTCGTCGATCGAACCCTTGCCGGTCGTGATGCGGGCATACGCGGCCCGGACGCGCTCCAGTTCGTCGGGGTTCGCCTGAGTGATGACGATGCCGCCGTTGCGGCCGTTGACGTGGCCCTCGGTCGCATACCACACCAGGACAGTGATCAGGTCCTTGAGCGGCTCGACGTCGCAAATCGGATCGTAGATCGCCCGCACTTCGGTTGCGTGACGAGGAAGATCGAGCCGTGCCCAGCCCTGGCGGCATGGACGAGTCATCGGTCCGCCGGCCGATGTGACTTGAACGGACTCACGCACGAATCCCGCGACGCCCTCGAGTACGTCGATCACCGGAACCCCTTCGGGAGCGAATAAATCGCCCACATTCCGAATGGCCATGATCTCCTGGCGATCTTCGGGATAGAACTTCTCGCCGGCGCGGTTGTAGATCGAGTGGTTCGGCGTCGTCTCGACTGTCCCCCACTTCTGCGACGTCGTCAGCATCTTGCCGCTGAAGCGATGGCGGAACAGCGTGCGGACCGGCGTCCAGACCGTCGTTCTCTCCTCGAAGTCATACGACAGCACTTCGAGTCCAGCCGAATCATCGACGAAGCGCTCGTGAAGTTTCTCCATCGTCGTCCAGCGAACCTGGCCGTCGAAGCGATAGGGAATGGGCGTGTTGCCGGCGACGCTGTGGCCGAGGATGACCTCGTCGATGTCCGTCTGGGCGAACTTCTTCGGCTTGATCTTGTGTTCCTGCGAGGCGCCGAGCAGATCGTAGAGGAAGGCCACGTCCAGCTTCAGCACCTCGATGAACTCGACCATGCCGCGATTGGCGATGTTCAGTTCGCCGTCGAAGTTGAAGGCGCGTGGGTCCGAATCCGTGCCGAACTCGGCGATCTTGCGATAGTTGATGTCGCCGGTCAACTCGGTCGAGTCCTGGTTCTTCTCGTCCTTGGGCTGGAAGGTGCCGATGCCGATACGATCCTTCTCGGAGAGCAGCAGGCGATAGACCTTCACCTCGTTGCGAAGCATCTCGACCCAGTCGCCGTTGTACCGCACCAGCCGATCGTTAAACATGAACCGGCTGTAAGGACACAGGTCGCCCGTGACGTGGACCTGGTGGGTCTCATCCTTGGTGCCGGCGTTCAGGTCGGCCAGCAACGACCCGCGGAACTCAGCCGGGATCAGCTGTAATGGCTCGCCGTGCATCGGGTCTTTCAGCCAGGTGCCATCCGGCTCCTTCCACGAGAAACTGAAGAGCATGCCCTCATCGGTGCGCGCGTAGTCCTCCAGACCGCGCTTGAGCAAGCGGGCGATGGTACTCTTCGAGGAACCGACGGGGCCGTGCAAGAGCAGCACGCGCCGCTCGGTGCCGTAGCCCTTGGCGGCCGACTTGAAGGCGTTCACCAGTTGCGTCAGCGACCGCTCCAGACCGTAGATGGGGTCCTGATGCCGGTGCGCGTAGGAGGAGAAGAACTTGTAGCGGATGATCCTGTCCTTGTTCTCGTACACCTCGTCGGTGCCGTGGGACATGATCATCTCGTAGAGGCGCTGATAGGCGGTGCGCGTCACCTCGGGATGCTCGCGGACGACGTCGAGGTATTCCTCGAAGGAGCCTTCCCAGTGGACCTTGCGGTAGTCAGTGATGTTCAACTGCTGACCGAGCTTGGCCAGGATATCCTTGCCGGTCGCCATGGCGGTCTCCTCCGTGGAGAAACGGTTCACCCCGTTGGGTTTGTTGTCAGATAAATAGGCCGGTTGCTTTCAGCCGGCCAGAGTCGAAAAGCGCGTGGGAAGGAGAGGGTCAGGCAAGCCCCGTCGTTCTTGGGAGGGACGCCGGTGTGCGGTGCTGGTGGATGAGTCAGTCTCTCTCCCCGTCCGTCTCATTGTACCCCGAACTTCCGGTCCGGAGCAAACCTCCGCCCCTCCAGGCATCTTGCCTCTCCTCCTTCGCCGGGCAATCCAGCCGCCGATTGACTCATCGAGAACAATCAACCCAGAATCGCCCGTTTATCTCCTTACGCCAGCATACACGGAAGAACAGGGGGATCGTCAAGAGCGGTTTGGTCTGTCTTCCCCTTCCCGCGACGGCGACACTCGTTCTGCCCTCGACAGAGGCGCGGCGTCATGCTATGCGCGTGACACATCAAGAAGCTGGCTCAGGTCGATCGCCATCCCCCGTTCAGGAGGCGTTTTCATGCGCAATATGCTCGCTCTTATTGGTGCCGCCGTCGTCACGTTCCTCGGCGTCGGCTGGTATCTCGACTGGTTCCACGTTCATCCGACGGCGTCCGCGGACGGCAAGAAAAGCTACAGCGTCGAGATCAACAAGACGAAAATCGAGACCGACCTGCACAAGGGCGGCACGAAACTTCACGGCATTATCGAGAAGACACAATCCGAGACGCCGCCGGAAATCCTGCCGCCGCCGTCCCTGGACACTTCCAGCGCCGTGACAGACCCCACCAAGTCCCTCGTGCCGCCATCGCCATTCACGCTGACGACGCAGAGGAAGGACCCCGAGCCGCTGCCGCCTCTCGGTCCTGAGATGCCGCAGCCGCCGCAGCCGTGATGCCGGTCGCCGAGTTCGCCAGCCCTGAAGTCTGGCGAACTCGCCTCCCGATGATTGCGGCACTTTCGGCCCCGGCCTTCCTGTCGTGCATCGATGTGGCCCTCATGAAGGCCAACTCGCGACAAGAAGCGTAGTCCTTTTTTCGGCAATCGAGTATCTTCCACGCAGAGAGGGAATCCAGGCACTCTTCCCACCACTGCCAAGTGGGGAAGGCTGGGTCGTCGATTACCCTCATGGTGTGGATCCACTGGACTGTCCTGGTACGAAAAGGGGAACTTCATGCCTGCGACGCGAGAAGACTCAGTCAACATCGGCATCGAGCAGGCTCTGGCGCTGGCTCTGTTAGTTGATCTGGAGGCTCACTGGGAGAACATGCGGAAGACAGCGGCGCCGGCCGCGCCGGCCGCCGAGAAGAGGGCCATGACGCACGATCTCCTGGGCAGACAGAGGGCCTATGAGACCTTCCGCGAGAAGCTGGTCGCCTACAACAAGCGGTATACCCCGGCATACACCTCCGAGTTGCTGCTGAATAATCCGCTTCGGCTGGGAGCGTGGTGCCGAGCGATGCGAGACCTTTACCGCCAGGTGGAGCACGCTCCCGAAAGCCGTTCTCCGGTCCATCTGCTGGAGAAAGCCTATCGGTGTGCCGACCGGATAGGCGTCCGCATGAACAAAAGCACGGTGAGCCGATCGCCACGGCCAGCTTCGATCGGAGCCGTGATCGAGGAACTGGAGGTTTTGATTCTGTGGTGTGAAAACCTCACCAGCATGGCGGCAGCCGGGTAAATCGCTACGTCTCGCTCTGCCCGGCGAGAGGCAACTGCTTGGTCGGGAAAAGACAATTGCAAATTGCAAATTGCAAAGTGCAAAGTGCAAATTGACAGATGCCACTCGGAGTAGCGATGCTACAGCCGATTCGGTTCTTCAATTTGCACTTTGCAATTTGCACTTTGCAATTTGCAATTGTCTCTAATTCACCCTTCACGGTTGCTCGACCGTCACCGCCATGACGACCGGCGCGGTTGCATCCGGTCCCTTGACCAGTTCGATCTCGCGCACCACTTGCTGGCGAGCCGGATGGATCGACAGATAGCGAATCTGCTGTCCGCGCAGCATGAACGCCAACTGCGATCCCGGGACATCGACCCGGCGAATGTAATCCGCGAAGTGTTCGCCGTTCTTGAGCGGATGATCCTCGGTCTTGCCGTCGGCATAGTGAAGCCGAACGATCATCGACACGCTTCCCTTGCTACCCAGCGGATGCCCCCAACCGCTGACGCCCGATAGCAGATGGATTGCCTTCGCGGCCGCATTGCACGGCAACGTAACGCTCTTCGGCATCATCGGCGGGAAGGTGCCATTGGTGCTGTGCAGCAGGATGGCATTCTTCACCTTGTCGCCCTTGGGATCGACGAGGATAAACGGCACGCCAAAGGCCGTCTTCGGCGACCAGTCGGGAAAGATGAGCCGCTCCACATTATCGTCGGCCCTGTTGAACATCCCCTTCGTTGTGACCACCGTCGCGGCTTTTTCGAGCGGAATCGAGAAGAACTTGCCGCGCGCCGTCAGGAACTCCAGAAGATCGACGAACTCCGCTTCCTTGACTTCTTTCTCCAAACCGTCCGGCATCAGCGACTTGTTCGTCGCATTCATCGCCTCGATATCCTGACGCAAGATCGTGTGCCGTTTCGCCTCGACATCGACCAGTTCGATCGCCGTTGCTGTCTCGGCAGCCAGCAGACCGTTGTAAATCCGCCCCGCGTCGGTGATGACGGTGTAGAGCCGATAGTTGCCCTCGACGGAGCGATTCGGATCGATGATCTCGGTGAGGATCTTCTCCTTGGGATGGACCGCGAAGCCGGTCAACTCCGGGCCGATTTTCTCGCCGATGTCGCCGTGCTTGTGACACTTGGCACAGGTCTTCTTGAAGACTTCGCGGCCCCGGCTGACGTCGCCGGTCTTGCGGGTGACGTGCAGCAGTTGATCGATGACCTTCTGCCGATCGGCGTTGGCCAACCGCCCGCCTTTTTCGAGGATCGTCTTCGCGCGCGCGGCCAGTTTCGCATCGGGATGCGAGGACAGGTTCTGGGCCTGAGAGGCGCTGAGGTCGCCCGGCGAGACGATCCCCTTGTCGAGGGCGTCGAGCAGGTTGCCGGTCCAGCGTGGACGGCGCAACAGCACTTCGATGGCCTGGCCGCGCGCGCCCGGCGTCAGCTTTTCCCAGCGCGCCAGCAGAGCCGGGCCGACTTCCGGAAGCGAGGACTGACCCAGGGCGTCGAGCAGGCCGGCGACGAGTGCGGGAGCAGCGCGGAAACCAAGCAGGTCCAGCAGCGCGTCGAGTGTCTTCGCATCGAGTCCCAGTTGTACCAGTTCGCGCGCCGACTCGGTGCGCTGCTTGACGTCGAGTTTCTCTGACAGCACCTTGTCGAGCAGAGCGCCGCGCAAGGCGACCGTCGCTGTCGCCAGATCCTGGGTCAGCCCCCAGCGACGGCCGAGGCTCAGCAGCGCCAGTTTTCCGCTGTCTTCCAGACGAGGCAGCGCGGCCACGAGGGACTTACGCGTCGCGGCGTCGAGTTCGGGCGTCTTGTTAGCAGGCCAACCCGCCGCCAGTCCGGTGAGGAAGGCACCGGCGCTCTCCGGCGGGGCTTTCTCCAGCGCGAGTAGCAGCGGCGCGAGCACCTCGGGTCTGCCGCCGCGCCCGTGATGCTCGGCGACAATGCGAATGGCGCGGGCGATGGACGGACCTCCCTTGCCGTACAGCGCGGCGAGAAGGAAGCTCTCGTCGTGTCGCGCCGCCGCGACGATGGCGGCTGATTCGAGCCAGTGGTCCTTTTCGCCTGTAGATCGCAGCGATTCCTCGATCCGTTCGCCTGCTTTCTTTTCCGCCGGCATTTCGGACAGGGCAAGTAGGGCATCACGCCGGACGAAGGGGTCGCGGTCTTCAAGCAGTCCCTTTTTGAGGATTAGTGATGCGCCCTCATCAGTCCGGGGCAGCACGGCCAATGCGGTGCGGCGAACTCCGGGCGCAGGGTGGCTCAGTACCGTCGCCCACAGTGGTGCCCTGTCGATCAGCGCCATTGAACGCAACAAGTGGACCGTCTTCGGGTTCTCTCCTGTTTCGTCCACATTCCTGTCATCGGCTTCCAACGTTGCTGCACTGAATAAGGAGAGCTGGTCTTGCTTGGCCACAACCGTCCACTGGGCCTGCATGCGCCAAAACTGGTTGTCGCTTCGTAGTGCCGCAACAGTTTCCCGGATGCGTTCCTCAGGTTTCGCTTTCCGCAAATCGTAGGTCTTGGTCAGTGGCGCGGCCGTGTTGACGATGCGATAGATTCGGCCATGCTTCTTGTCGCGCAGTGGAGTCTCATACGCATTGCCCTTGCCGGTCTTGAAGCCGGGCGGCGTTGGGTTGTGCTGCACGACGATGTTGTACCAGTCGAGTACCCACACCGCTCCGTCTGGCCCGACTTCCGCCATGATGGGAGCGCTCCACTCGTCCTGCGAGGCGAACAGGTTGAAGCGATCCGTCGAGATCAGGCCGCTGCCGTCGCGTTCCAGGCGGACCATGTGGACGAGATGGCCGGTTGGCTCGGCCACGAAGGCGATCTTGTTCCAGTATGAGGAGGGAAACTGCCGCGCTGTGTAGACTGCATGGCCCGCCGCAGCCGTGAAGCCGCCGAAGTGATCGACCTGACGAATGGTAGTCAGCGGATGGATCTTGCTGTGGTCCGCCATGCGCGCCGTTCCCTTGCCGAGCCAGCCGCGCACGCTCTCGAAATAGCGATTCGGAATCGCCAGATGCGACGAATGCTCGCCGTTGGCCGTCGAGTAGACGATCTCGCCCGCTTCATCGAGTCCCAGCCCCCAGGTGTTGTTGCTCGACGAGCCGAGGAACTCCAGGGCCGAGCCGTCCGGCTTGAAGCGAAAGAGGCCCTGGCCGAACTGGTGCTGCTTGCCGCCGACTGTCCCACGAAAGCCGGAATAGCCACAGGTCGCATAGATCCAGCCGTCGAAGCCAAGCCGCAAGTTACTCGGTCCCGAGTGCGTGTCGCCAGTGCCGAAGCCGGTAAACAGCACCTTGCGAACGTCGGCCTTATCGTCGCCATCGGTGTCCTTGAGCAGCAGCATCTGCGGCGCCTGCGACACGATCAGCCCATGTCCGGGGGCGAACACCATGCCGGTCGGAATGCTCAGCTTGTCGGCAAAGACTGTGAACTTGTCGGCCTTGCCGCCCTTTGTCGCCTCGCAAATCAGGATGCGGTCGCGGCCCTTGCCCTCCGGTTGCAAGTCGTTGGGATAGTCGAGCGTCTCGGCAACATAAGCCCGGCCGCGATCGTCCCAGGTGATGCAGATAGGCTTGACGATGTCCGGCTCGCTGGCGAACAACTCGACCTTGAAACCGCCGGGAACGCTGATGCACTTCATCGAATCCGCCGGCGCCAAAGGCGCCTGCATGTCGTTGATCAGCTTGCCGGTCAGGCCCCATTTTGCCCCGGCCAGGTAGTTCGGCAACTCGGCGGGGACCCGTTTGAACTCCGGCAACTCAACGTGGTGATCCGGCTTGCCGCAAGCCCAGCGAATGCCCTGGATGACGAGCTTCTGAAAGGCGGGATGCCGCCAGGTGCGTTCGTCGTGGCCGGAGGCGGTGTAGAAGACGCGGCCCTTGCCCTGCTTGCGGACCCACGTCCACGGTTCCTTGCGGCCTCGATCGTCGCGCACCATCAGCAGTTTGAGGTCGTCGCCGAGACGGTGATGAACATAAGGCTCATCGAAGGCAGAGAACTCCTCGACGCCCTTCAGCGCCTCGTGCTTGCCGTCGATGATCTTGGTCTGAAATTCGCTGATGGCATCGTGCCGCATGAACTGGGCGCCGACGAGCGAGATGTAGCGCGGCGAGTTGAGGAAGCAGTACGAGGCGCAGTGAATCGGCACGAATCCCTTGCCGCTCTCGACGTAATCGAGCAGGGCCTTCTCCTGTTCCGGGCTGATCTTGCCGTGGTTGGCGTAGACGATAAGCGCGTCGTAGCGGGCCAGGTTGGCGCTGTTGAGGTCGTGCAGGTCCTCGGTGTAAGCCAGGTCGATGCCCTGTTTCGCGAGCGGCGCGACGATGTCGGCAGCGCGGTCGATGGGGCGATGGTGGCCGCGGTCGCCGAGAAAGAGGACTTGTAGCCGTTCTTCTGCTGGAAGAGATGGGGACAGGAGCGCAACCAGCAACAGGGAAACAGCGCGCATGTTCGGCTCCGGGTGCGGAGATTGAGTAACCGCTCTCATTGTCGCAATCCTTGCGCGCCCGATCAAGACGCTGCGTCGCGATCGGTGATTGTCGAGTGACCCGCTCTCAGGTAAAATGATCCCGACAGACTCGCGCCGAACTACTCCTGCTGTGTGGTGACTCATGCCGCGTCCGATCGCATGCCCCTCGTGCCAGCAGATGCTGCAACTTCCCGAAAGCTGCCAGGGACAGATGCTCCAGTGTCCTCGATGCAGGACGCAGTTCCGCGAGGACCCTGCCCTCCCTGTGCCGGAACCAGCGCCTCGTCCTGAACCGCCGGGCGATGCGCTTCGGAAATCCCTCGAAGTTCCGCGGCCGACTTTCGATGCCGGCGTGCCGGCGCGGCGGTTGCGAAGACCACTCCGAAAAGAAGCCTCGCCCAAGAAATCCTTCACCACCCTGATAGTCCTGGGGGCCGTGCTGGCCAGTGTCATCATTCTCGGTGCGCTGATGGACCCGCGCGCAGACCGTCCGGGTGACAGGAGGCCCCGCCCGCCCATCATGAGAGATCAAGACTTTGATGACATCATGGGTGCCTTGCAGAACATCCAGCCGGTGATTCCGGATGCGATCGATCCTGAACTCAAGCCCCTGGTCGCCGAGGCCGAGGACTGCCTGGAAAACGAGGATGGCGTGGGCCTGGAGCAGGTCGTCCTGGCAATGCGGAAGACTGGCCGCAACCAGGCCGCGGCGGATTATTACCAGGCGCTGGTGCGAGCCTGGGCCGGACGGGGCAAGGAGGCCGGAGAACTCGTGAGGTCCGCCCTGACCCGGGAAATGGACCCGAACAAACGCGAAGAATACACACTCGGCTTCCTGCGGGCCATGGTCAGAGGCAATCGCGCCCTCGAAGGCTACCTGGCCATCGAGGATCATCGGGTAGCGTTCCGATTGCTGGCCAACGAATTGAAGCACTCCCACCGCGCCGACATCCTTCGCCAACTGGTCGCTGCCCACAGGAAGAGCCAGCCCGAAGACCCCTTGCTGCCGTGGTATCAGGGCGAGGTCCATGTCATGCAGGGACAGTATCGGCTGGCCGAGAAGGCGTTTGCCGCCGGCCTGGCGCACGGGCCGGACGCGCAGACGCTCGATCTGTTTCGCGCCAGCCGGGTCGCCGCTCGTTTTCACACCGGTCAGGCCCTCGCTGCCTATGCCGAGATTGGGCCGAGGGAGGAGACCTTCCGGCAGCTAGCTCCACTCTGTCTGAATGAGGAGCATTTGCCGCAGTTGCAAGCCCTGCTTGATGCCCACGAGAAGGACGATCCAACGGATAGCAGCGCCACCCGGCTTCGCTATCGCCTGAAGATTCGGCAGAAAGAGACCCAGCAAGCCGTCGTCCTGTTCAAGGCCGCCCTGGCGAAGGAGGCGGAGGAGGAAGTGCGGCACGCGATGATTTCCGAGTTCCTCTACGACATGCAGGCAGCAGGCAAGGTGCTGGATGCCTATCGCGCGGCTCCCGATCCCCAGGTGGCTTTCCAGATTCTGATCGAGGAGGCGGAAGAGGAAGGCACCACGGACGAGGTGCGGCAGCTTATCGAGATCCACTCCCGGCAATACCCCGGCGACCCGTGGGGACACTATCTCGCCGGTGTTCGTCATGCCCGAGAAAACGATTGGAACAAGGCCGTGGACGCCTATCAGAAGGCATGGAAGAAGGCCCCGGCGGGCCTCTGTCAGATGATGCGCTGGCGTCTGGTTCAGGCCCTTTACAAAACGGGGCAGGGGCTGAAGGCCCATCGGGAAATCGAACCGATGCAGGAGACCTTTGACCAGCTCGCCAGCCTCTTCGCTCAGGACAAGAAATGGGCGGAGTTGGAGTCTCTCGTCCAGGCCCAGCGAAAAGAACTCGGCGATGGCCCGGACCTCCTGTTTCAACAGGCCCGCGCCACACTGGCCCTGCGCGGACCCGCCGAGGCTGTCCCTCTGCTCGAGAAGGCCCACAAGGAGCAGGCGGAGGTTTACAAACGCAACCAGTATGTCCACACATTCGTCTACGACATGCGGGCGGCAGGGAAATGGCTGGATGGATACCGGCTGGCACCCGACAAACTTGCTGCATTCCAGGCCCTGGCGCCGGTTCTTCTGGCTGAAAAGAAGGACAAAGAACTGGAGCAACTTCTGCGCGAACACCGTCTGGGCTATCCGGCGGACCCACACGTTCAGACTTACCAGGGCGAGTTGCACCTGCTGCGCGGCCAGGTGGAGCAGGCGGAACAGCGGTTTGCCGCCGCTCCGGGTGTCCCCTCGTCCGCGGAAAACTGGGCGAATCGCCGCGGCCTGTTCCGGGCGCGCGTCAAGGCGGGTAAGGCAGCAGCCACTTACCAGGAGTTCGGTGCGAACGGGCAAACATTCCAGGAACTGGTTCAGTTGTGTGTCCAGGACAGGTTGGTAGGGCAGTTGCAGGAACTGGTAACCGTCCATCGGGCGGCCGATCCCGACGATCCGGAACTGCCTCTCTGGGAGCTGGAGATCAAATGGCTCAAACAAGACTATGAAGGAACGCTGCAACTCCTGAGGGCCTTGCGGCAGGACGAACGCGCCCTGACATTCCAAAGCTGGAAGACGGATGACTACCTGATTCGCAGTCTCGTCAGGCTCAAGCGAAGCAAGGAAGCGATCCAGGAAGCGGAAACCGTGATGAAGAGCAAGGCCGGCAATCAGGTGCTGCTGGTACTCGCGCATGCCTCGGCGAGCGATCCGAAGCAGACCCTCGCGGTTGTGGAAAAACTTGCTCTGCAACCCTGGCTGCTGTCGAGTTGCTATCGGGACGCGGACCTCGGACCGATCCTGCGGAGCGAGGCGTTCAAGGCATTTCGCGCGAAGTTTCCCGAGCCGAAAGTAAATGCAGGAGAGTAGCCTCGCTCGTTCCCATGCTCTGCGTGGGAACGCCTTTCTTCCTCGTTCCCACGCTCTGCGTGGGAATGCCCTCTTCGACGCTCTGCGTCGTCTTCGGTGCAGACGTAAGGCCGAGCGTCTTCGGACTCGCGCGACGCAGAGCGTCGAAGAGCCGTTCCCACGCAGAGCGTGGGAACGAGGCAGGTATCTTCATGAGCGCGTGACTCATCCTTTAACCGGACCAGCGCGTTTGCGCCGACGCAAGAGGAGCATCCTCTTGATTCCCCATCACCGGCGAGGTGCAGACCATGCTCGGACACATCCACACTGACCTGGCCGCGCTGGAGAGCGAGCAGCGATACAAACGACTGCTTGGCTCCGTCACGGATTACATCTGCACGGTCAAGCTCGACAACGGTTGTCCAGTCGAAACCACTCATGGCCCCGGTTGCGAGGCGGTGACAGGCTATCCGCCCGGAGCATTCAGCGCGGACCCCTATCTGTGGTTTCGGATGATCGTCCCGGAAGACCGCGACATGGTCCTGACTCACATCGCCCGGGTGGAATCCGGAGAAGCAGTCCCATCTCTCGAGCATCGCATCCTTCACAAGGATGGCTCGATTCGCTGGATCAAGAACACCCCTGTTCTGCACCGGGATGAAGACGGCCGCGTGACGTCCTACGACGGGCTGATCAGCGACATCACGGAGCGGAAATGGGCGGAAGAAGCACACCGGCTCTCATACCAGCAATACGAATCGCTGGTCAACGGCATCGACGGTATCGTCTGGGAATGCGATGTGCGGAGTGGCCGGCCGACATTTATCAGCCCGCAGGCGATCCGTTTGCTCGGCTATCAGCCCGAGCTCTGGCTCCGCGAGCCGGATTTCTGGGAACACCGCCTCAATCCCGAGGACAGAGAGCGCACCCTGGCTCTATTCGCCCAACTCTCTGCCGAACGGCCGACCCAGGTCGTCGAGTATCGCATGCGGGCGGCGGATGGCCGCACGGTCTGGATTCGCGATCTTGTTCGCCTGGTGGTCCAGAATGGCCGGGGCACCAAACTGTGCGGCGTGATGATGGACATCACCGGGCGTAAGCTCGCCGAGGAGGCTTTGCAGAAGAATCACTTGCTCTTGCAAGCGATCTCTGAGGGGACGACGGATGCCGTATTCGTCAAGGATTTGCAAGGGCGTTACCTGACGATCAACACCGCCGGCGCTCGCCTGCTCGGCAAGCGAGTTGAGGAAGTAATCGGAAAGGATGATACCGAGTTATTCTCACCGGACACCGCCCGGGCGATCATGGAAGGGGATCGCCTGGTGAGGGCAACCGGCGAGACTCAGACTTATGAAGATGTGGGGACCGCGGCGGGAGTCACGCGGACCTACCTCTCCACCAAGGGACCGTACCGGGACGTTCGCGGAAACGTCATTGGCCTGATCGGCATTTCCTGCGACATCACCGCCCGCAAACTGGCGGATCGACGTTTGCTGGCGGAGCATGCCGTCACCCGCGTGCTATCGGAGTCGGCGGACTTGCAAGTGGCGACCCCAAAAATCCTTCAAGCTCTTTGTGAGGGCCTGGGGTGGGACGTGGCGGACCTCTGGGAGGTGGACCGACAGGGGACAGCCCTGCGCTGTGTGGCCGTATGGCATGTGGCCGACGTCGAGGTGGCCTGCTTCGAGCGACTCAGCCGGGAATCCACCTTCGCGCCCGGTCAGGGACTCCCCGGCCGCGTCTGGAGCGGAGAGGAACCTTCGCGGGTGCGGTGCATTGCCGCGGACCCCGCCTTTCCTCGCTGGGCCATCGCCGAGCAAGAGGGATTGCGAGCCGCCCTTGCATTTCCTTTGCGGGGAGGAAAGGACTTTCTGGGAGTGCTGGAATTCTTCAGCCGCGAGATCAGGGAGCCGGATGAGACGCTGATTGCCATGATGGACAGCATCAGCAGCCAGATCAGCCAGTTCATCGAACACCGTCAAGCGGAGAAGGCATTGCACCAGCGCCAACGCGAACTATGGCTGGCGCGGCAGATCCAGCAAGGACTCTTTCCCCGAACCGCTCCCAGCCTGGCCGGCTTCGAGATGGGCGGCGCCTGCCGGCCCGCTCAGGAAACCGGCGGCGACTACTACGACTTCCTGCCGCTGCCGGACGGCCGGCTGGGCATCACCATCGGCGATGCCAGTGGCAAAGGCGTGGCCGCGGCCCTGCTGATGGCGGAAACACGCGCCTATCTGCACGCGCTGAGTACGAGCCATGCAGAGGTGGGCCAGATCCTGTGTCTCACCAACCAACACCTTGTCGAGGACATCGAACGAGACTGGTTCGTCACTCTGTTTTTCGCCTCGCTCGATCCCAAAACACGGGAACTGATCTATTCCAGCGGCGGTCATTGTCCCGGCTATGTGCTGGACCGCCAAGGGGACGTGAAACACATCCTGAAGTGCGGCGGCTATCCGCTTGGGATCATTGAAACGGCGGAATATGAGGTTGCCGAGCCAATCAAACTGGAACCCGGCGATATCCTCTTCCTCTACACGGATGGAATTGTGGGCGCTCTCTCGCCCAGCCGGGTCGTATTCACGATTGAGGATGCCCTCAACCTGATCCGCACCCATCGGGACGAGCCGGTCCCGTCCATCCTCGAAGCTCTCGAGCAGGCCGTCCACACCCACTGCGGCGCGATTCCCTTCGATGACATGACCGCAATCATCCTCAAGGTCGTGGAGGGTAGCACATGAAGCGTGAAGACAACAGGACCCGTCGCTTGCGCTCCGGGCTGGTCTGTTGACTTCACGCTTCCTGAGTTCACAGATTCACTTGCGGCAGATTGATGCCGGGGTCGCCGGTTTGCAGTTCCTCGATCACCGTCTTCGCCAGGGTCAAGTACGCCTCGCTGATCGGCGAGTCGGGATACTTCAGCACGATCGGCGTGCCGTTGTCGCCGCACTCGGCCACATGAGCGTCGATGGGGATCTCACCGAGGAAGCGGACGCCCGCCTCCGAGGCCAGTCGGCGGCCGCCGCCGTGACGAAAAATCTCATAGCGCTTGCCGTCGTCGCCGAGGAAGTAGCTCATGTTCTCGACGATGCCCAGCACCGGCACGCGCACCTGGCGGAACATTTCGACGCCCTTGCGCGCGTCGATCAGGCTCACTTCCTGCGGTTGGGTGACGATGACCGCGCCGTTGACCGCGACGTTCTGCGCCAGCGTCAGATGCGCGTCGCCGGTGCCGGGCGGCATGTCGATAATCAGGTAATCGAGCGGCCCCCAGTCGAAACTCATCATCAGTTGCTTGAGATACTTGTCGATCATCGGCCCGCGCAGGATCAGGGCTTGCTCCGGCTTGATGAAGAAGCCCATCGACAGCAGTTTGATGCCGTGCGCCACCAGCGGCAACTGGGCCGTCTCCTGATCGACCTGGCCGGGGACGCCCATCATCAGCGGAATGCTCGGGCCGTAGATGTCGGCGTCGAGCAGACCGACAGAGTGGCCCTGTCGCTTCAGCGCCAGGGCGAGGTTCGTCGAGACGGTCGATTTGCCGACGCCGCCCTTGCCGGAAGCGATGGCGATGATCTGTTTCACGCCGGGCAGCGTGATTTTCTGGGGAGGACCGGGAGGATGCATGCTCAACTCCAAAATGATGAATGATGTCAGAGCCTGAAGCGTAAGCGAAGGTTCTCGCCGCACCCTTCGCTTACGCTTCAGGCTCTGACAT
>JBBSDR010000028.1:0-14947 GCA_038240465.1 Gemmatales bacterium | reverse complement strand
TTGAGCGATGCCGAAGTTGAGACAGATCGACTTGGCGTGGCCGATGTGCAGATAGCCATTGGGTTCGCGAGGAAAGCGAGTGTGTACCCGGCCGCCGAACTTGCCGCTGTGGTTATCCTCGTCGATGAGCTGCTGGATGAAGTGCCGCGGAGGAGCCTCGGGGGTCTTGCTGTCACCTGTGTTCGGTGCTGTCATGGCTCGTTCCCGGGAGATATCGTCGTGATCCATCGTCCGATCCTTGCTTGCGCCGCGGGCTCGGATCGGCTTCCGATCATTCATGCTAGACGCCGCCCTGAGCGAATTCAATCGCGGGGTTGCCGTTGGAAGATCGCGAACGCCGGGCTATCATATCCATTTCCTGAAAGGGGCCACGTTCCATGACGCCACAAGCCCTGCAACCGGCCCTGGCGCCGGAGAGCGAGCGCATCCTCATACTCGACTTCGGCTCGCAGTACGGCCAGCTCATCGCCCGACGAGTCCGCGAGCAGAACGTCTTCTGCCAGATTGTTCGCCACGATCTGTCGGCCGCGCGCATCGCCGAACTGAAGCCGGCCGGCCTCATCCTGTCGGGCGGACCCGCCAGTGTCTACCAGGCCGGCGCGCCGCGCTGCGATCCGAAGATTTTCGACCTCGGCATTCCCGTCCTGGGCATCTGCTACGGCATGCAACTGGCCTGTCAGGCGCTCAGCGTCGATGTACATCCCACGCCCAGCCGTGAGTATGGCCGGGCGCACCTGTACGTCACCAGTTCCGACTGCCTGTTCAAGGACGTGCCGCTCGATACGCCCGTCTGGATGAGCCACGGCGACCAGGTCCACGAGATCAGCGATGAGTTCAAGTCGCTGGCGACGACGCCGACCTGTCCCATCGCAGCCGTGCGCCATCGCACCCGTCCAATCTTCGGTTTGCAGTTTCATCCCGAGGTGAGCCACACGCCGGAAGGCAAGCGCATCCTGCACAACTTCCTCTACGACATTTGCGGCTGTCATGGTCTGTGGAAGATGTCGGCGTTCATCGAGCGCACCGTCGAGGACATTCGCACTCGTGTCGGTTCCAGCCGGGTCATCTGCGGCCTATCGGGCGGCGTCGATTCGTCGGTGACTGCGGCGCTGCTGATCAAGGCCATCGGCACACAAGTCGCCTGCATCTTCGTCGATAACGGGCTGCTGCGGCAGGGCGAACAGGAGTCAGTGAAGCGCACTTTCCGCGACAATTTCCAGGCCGATCTGCACATGGCCGATGGCCGCAAGCGCTTCCTCGACGCCCTGGCCGGCATCAGCGACCCGCAGGAAAAACGCCGGATCATCGGCCATGTGTTCATCGACGTCTTCAAGGACGAGGCGCGTCACATCGAGAACGCGCACTTTCTCGCCCAGGGGACGCTCTATCCGGACGTCATCGAGAGCGGCGGCTCCCTTGACGGCCCGGCCGCCAACATCAAGACGCACCACAACGTCGGTGGTCTGCCGAAGGAACTCGGCTTCGGGTTGATCGAACCGCTCAAGGATCTGTTCAAGGACGAGGTGCGCGAGCTTGGCCTGGCGCTGGGGCTGCCGGAGGCGACCGTCTGGCGGCATCCCTTCCCGGGTCCAGGGCTGGCGGTGCGCTGTCTGGGGCCGATCACGGAGGAATCGCTGACCATTCTGCGCCAGGCGGACACCATCCTGCTCGACGAGTTGAAGCAGTCGGGATGGTATCGCAAGACAGCCCAGGCGTTCGCCATTTTGCTGCCGATCCAGTCGGTCGGCGTCATGGGCGATGGCCGGACATATGAGCGCGTCATCGCCTTGCGAGCCGTCCAGACGGACGACTTCATGACCGCGGACTGGGCGCATCTGCCGTTCGATTTGCTGGCCAAAATTTCGACGCGGATCATCAACAGCGTTAAGGGCATCAATCGCGTCGTCTACGACATCTCATCGAAGCCGCCGGCGACAATCGAATGGGAGTGACATGCCGTTGTCACTGGTTCGGAGGAGGTCCGCTCATGCCGCGTCTGTTGCTGGTAACGGTGCTGTTCGCAATCTCTCTCTCCGCTCGCGGCGCACCGCCAACGGATCAGCAAGGCGAGCCGCTCCCCGCTGGAGCGGTTGCCCGGTTCGGCTCTGCTCGCCTGCTGCATGGTCCGCTGGTCGAGGTGCTTCGTTTCTCGGCGGATGGCAAGTGCCTGATTTCCAACGCAGGCGGCCAGGTTCGCCAGTGGGACGGGAAGACCGGTCAGCTCCTCTCTCACGTTTCCATTGCTGAACACAGCCACGTCCACGCTCAGCTTTCCGACAATTGTCTCCTGTACACGACTTTTCAAGATGAAACGATTCGCCTGCTCGACATGCGAACCGGGAAAACGAGTCCCTGGCCCCATGCCCCGAAGGGTTCCAGTCCCAAAGTGATTTCGTCTCCCGATAACCGCTTGATTACCCTCGCGGATGCGGAAGATGTGATTCAGGTGCATGAGGCCAGTGGCAAGCGCCTCGCCCGGTTTGAGCAAACAAAGGGCAAAGCAGCCTGGCCCATGGCGTTCTCCGCGGACGGCGCTCTGCTGGCCATGCGACACGGCGAAGAAGCCAGTGTGTGGGACATTCGGCGGCAAAAACGTCTGGCGACGGTAAAACTGGCCGAGAAGATCGAGTCGGAAATCACCATGGCTTTCAGTCCTGATGGTCGCTATCTCGCCGTGGCCTGGGACATCGCAGTCAGGGTATTTGATGCGCGGACCCTGGTGGAACAGGAGGAGTTATGCGCTCCCATGCTGGCGAAATGTCACGGTATTGCATTCAGCGCTGACAGCAAGGACCTGATCGCCGTGACCACGGCCACCGAGGGCGAAATCCTGCGCTGGTCGATCAAGGAACGGGACTACAAGCGGCTCGGTGCCTTTGCTGGTGAGGACCCCACGCATGCTTTCTCGGCTGATGCCGGACTGCTGGCCCTTGGAGGGAATGACGGACAGATTCGGGTGTTCGACCTTCGGACCAATCGGGAGCGGAGTTTCGCCGGGCGGCAACCTCCGCTGGTCGAGGTCTTATGCACGGCTCCCTCGACGGTGACTGTCTTATCCGAAGATGGCCAGGTCGTTTTCTGGAACCTGAAGGATGGCCGCGAGGTTCGCCGGCAGCGGTTTGCGCGCTCCACTTCCATCACTCTGTCACCCGACGGCAAGTACGCGGCCTGGTATGACGATGCCAGGCTGATTGTTCATGACATCGCGACGGCCAAGCGTCTCCTCAGCATCGCGAACACGTCAGGCAAGCCCATTTTCAGCCCCGATGGAACGATAATGCTCACCGGGGAGGGGGTCCGACGCCAGTTGTGGAACGTCGCCCGCCGAACCCTCTTGCGAGAAATTGAACTCCATGGGGTCGCTGGCGCGTTGGCGGTGTTCGCCCCGGACGGGCGGACCATCGCATGCGCCTCGGATTTTATCACCATCACCGAAGTGGCGACGGGCCGAATGCGTGACTCCTTCTATCGCCCTCGCTCCTCGATCAAGCATTCTGAACTGAACCACCTTCGCTACTCGGGCGACGGCAAGACGCTGGTGCTGTCTCGCGAACACGATCTGGCTATTTTCTCCACCGGGACGGCGGATCCCTTGCATCAGTTCCCCAACGAGCGGGCACCCTCTGTGCTGACGATCTCCCCTGACGGCCGATGGCTTGCAACCGTTGAATTCGATGGGGGGTTCCAGAATGTGAGCCTGCGCGACCTTCGCAGTCCCGTTCCCGTTCGCGCCGCTCGGATCCTGACAGGCCATGAGGGAGACGTCACGGCCCTCGATTTCACTTCTGACGGGGCGTATCTGGTCAGCGCCAGCAAGGACGGCACTGCTCTGGTCTGGGACGTGGCCCGCTTTCCCGTCGCCGTGGCCAGGCCCGCTCCCCCGCCGGACGAGAAACAGCTAGCGAACTGGTGGAGCCTGCTTGGCGCCGCGAATCCGCAAGACGCCGGCGAGCCGCTGCGCGGCTTCGAGCGATATCCCGCCCTGGCCATTCCCTTCTTCAAGGCACGGCTGCGCCCGGGTCAAGGGCCGCCCCCTGGGCGCGTCGCCGCACTGATCCGCGATCTCGACGCAAAGAAGTTCGCCGATCGGCAGCAGGCCACGCGCGAACTGGAGAAACTTGGGGAGTTGCCGGAACCCGAACTGGAAGCGGTGATGGATGGCAAGCCGACGCTCGAGATGGCGACCCGTATCGAGAATTTGCTAAAAAAGATCCATGAGCCGATCACCGACGCCGACCGTCTCCGCGAAGTGCGAGCCGTCGAAGTGCTGGAGAAGATCGGTACGGTGGAGGCCCGAGCGCTGCTTGAAGCTCTGGCGAAGGGGCATCCGGGCGCCCGGCTGACGCGCGAGGCGAAATCCTCGCTGGAACGCTGGCCGAAACGCTGAGCGCTCATGACGAGCGAGTGGTATTGGGTCGCCATCATGAGAGATGTCCTCAAAGCAAGGAATGGCAACAGAGCAGTGACCGCAGTCGCTCTCATGAAGCGAATGTCCACCGAGGAACAGAAGGACTTGTTCCCGGAGTTGATGCAACTTGCGCGATCCGCGCACGGTCCAGTCGGTGCGGTTCGCGAGATCATCCTCGCTCTTCCCCGCCCGTGGGTACTTTCGCGACTCGACGGTGAGGTTTCGCCGATTCTCGAGAGTGAAGAGTATGATGATTACTGGATGATGATCGAGCTTTGCGAACCGCTCGACCCGGCACTGGCTGTGCGGATTGCCCGTCGCGCCGCCCTGTCGGCGGATGCCGAAGTAAGCGAGCTTGGGTTGGAGCGTGTGGAACGTCTGGTTGCCGCGGCAACGGCGGACACGCCCGAGGCGGAGGCGATCCGTCAAGCCCTCAAGTGACGAAATCTGTTGGGACGAGGCGTCTTGCACGAACAGGAATGGTGATCTGTGAGATTCTGGAAGATGCACGGCCTGGGCAACGACTATGTTTATCTCGATTGCATCAACAACCCGCCGCCGCGAAACCCGGCCGAGCTGAGCAAGGTCATCAGCGATCGGCACTTCGGCGTTGGCAGCGATGGCCTGATCCTTATCGCTCCGTCGGAGCGCGCCGACGTCCGCATGCGCATGTTCAACGCCGACGGCAGCGAGGCGGAAATGTGCGGCAACGGCATTCGCTGCGTCGCGAAGTTCGTCTACGACCATGCCATCGCGGTGAAGAACACCCTCACCATCGAGACGGGACGTGGCGTCCTCACCCTGCAAGTCGAATCCAGGGCCGGCAAGGTGGTTCGCGTCCGCGTCGATATGGGCGAACCCATTCTTGAAGCGGAACGCATCCCGACGACGTTGCCCGGCCCGCGCGTCGTCAATCATCCGTATCCCGAACTGGCCGCAGGGTTCGCCGACTGCAGTCTGGATCCGCGCGTGACCTGTGTGTCGATGGGCAATCCGCATGCGGTCTTCTACTGCAGCAGTGTCCGCAAGGTGCCTCTGGAGCAGGTCGGGCCGCCGCTGGAGAATGCGCCGATCTTTCCCAGGCGCATCAACGTCCACTTCGTCGAGGTCCATTCGGCCGGCGAAGTGACGATGCGGACCTGGGAGCGCGGCAGCGGCATCACGCTCGCCTGCGGGACCGGCGCCTGTGCAGTGTGCGTGGCCGGTGTGCTGAGCGGACACACGGGCCGCGAACTGCTCGCGCACCTGCCCGGCGGCGACCTGGAACTGTTGTGGTCGGAGAAGGACAACCATGTTTACATGACAGGCCCCGCCGTCGAGGTGTTCAGCGGCGAATGGGCGGAGTAGCAGGAGTCAGGGGTCAGAAGTCAGAAGGCAGGAGAACCCATCGCTTGCGCTTTGGGCTGGTTTCTGACCTCGGATGAGAGGCAAGGAGGCCGACAACGATGAAGATTCGTCATCCAGCCATGAACAAGGTCGCGGGGCTGGCGCTCAGTTGGGTACTCCGGCGCTGGGTGGGGACGCTCAGCTTTCGCTACCGCAACCTGACCGCGCTGGACGTCGAGCCGCGTCAGGATAATGGCGCCGGGCCTTACCTGTACGCCTTCTGGCACCAGGACGTCGTCGCCCTGACCGCTCGCTATGCCGGACCGCACCTGTGTACCATGATCAGCGAGCATGCCGATGGCCAACTGATTACCGAGGCCGGGCGGCACCTGCGCATGAAGACCGTGGCCGGCTCCTCGACGCGCGGCGGTATTCGTGCCCTGCGTCAGATGCTGCGGCAGAAAGGCCCCGTCAGCCTCGTCATCACGCCGGATGGACCGCGCGGCCCCGTCCACGAGGTTAAGATGGGCGTCGTTTACCTGGCGTCGCGCAGCGGCTTGCCCATCGTGCCGATCGGCGTCGGCTATCGCCGGGCGTGGCGGATGCGGACCTGGGATGGGCTGGTCATTCCCTGGCCGTGCGGCAAAATCTACTGTGTCGGCGGCGCGCCGATCCGAGTGCCGGCCGCTGCCGACCGCGAGACGCTGGAGGCGTATCGCCTCCAGGTACAGGACGCCCTGAACCATGCCCATGCGGTGGCGCGCGGGCTGGTCGAGCGGAAGAAAGCGCCCGGCAGGGCAATGCGGGGAATCCTGGCGGGCGAGGGATCGTGATCGGCACACGCCAATCCCGAACCGCGCTACCGGAATGGGCTTGCGTCAGGAGAGGGAATCGCTATCGTGCCGCCTCCTATGTTCTCGACCGAAGATCGATCGTCCGGGATGCCGGGGGACAGACCCTCGCTGACCTGGAAGGTGCGCCTGGCCCTGGTGGTGATGGCCGCCGGCCTGGTAGCTGTTTTCGCGACGGCCCTCTGGCTGGATCCGTATTATGCGGACGGAACGCCTCGCAAGGACGAGACGCACCGCCAGCTCGGCCTGCCCGAATGCACCTTCAAGAGCCTGACCGGCAAGCCCTGTCCCTCGTGCGGCATGACAACCAGCTTCGCCCTGCTGCTGCGCGGCGACCTGGCCAGTTCGTTTCAGGCCAACGCGGTCGGCATGCTGCTGGCCGGGTTTCTCCTTGTCGTCCTCCCGTGGGCGGTCGCCAGCGTCATTCGGGGGCGATTGATCTACATCCGGTCGCTGGAACGCGCCCTCACCTGGACCGTGGCGGTCTTTCTGACGCTGCTGCTGGGCCGCTGGGCGATTGTGCTGCTCTGCAGCGGATCGTAGACCGCCGAGCGCGGGCGACGGGTTCCCGTTCGTCTTCACGCTCCACGCTCCACGTCTCAAGGAGGAGACCATGTCCACGTTCAGGCGCCGCTTTCTTCTGTTTCTGGGGCTGATCGCCCTGGGGGGCGGCTGCAATCCCCTCATGATTCCCTTCTTCCTCACGGCCAACAAGGAGCCGAAGGAGAAGGCGGAATTTCTCAAACTCACCAGCCCGGACAAGAAGTCCGACGTCAAGGTGGCCATCCTCACCTACATGAGCCTGGAAACCCGGCCGGAGTTCCTCCACGCCGATCAAGACCTCGCCCGCAGTTTGGCCGTCTCGCTGCATAAACTCGCCGAGTTCAACGAGGAGAAGGTCACCGTCATCAATCCGCTCAAGGTCGAGGAGTACAAGCGCAAGCATCCCGACTGGGAGTCGTCGCACCTCGATCTGGAACAGGTCGGCAAGGAACTCCACGCCGATTATGTGATCTACCTGGAGATCGGCGAACTGTCGATGTATCAGCCCGGCACTCTCGGCACGTTCTATCGCGGCCAGGCCAACATCACGGTCAACCTGGTTGACGTCAAGAAACCGGACGACTTCACCCTCGGGACCAAGGAAATCCAGTACAGCTATCCGTCGGAATCGCAGGGCGGCAACATGGCCGTCGATTCCGATACGCCGCCGCAGGTGTTCAAGGAGAAGTTCCTCGCCGCCCTGGGCCGGCGTCTGTCCTGGCTCTTCGCCGAACGGCCGACGAACGACAATTACATGGCTGAGTGAGCCGAAGCATGAGAGGCGAGCGGGGTGTTAAACCCCCCGGAGTTTCCACTACCCGGGGGTCCACACTCCCGCTCGCCTTTACTTCTCTGTAACTCGCTTGTGGGTTGATGTGGCATACCGCCGCGTTCCTGGCTAACATGACAAAAGCGACTCTGGAAAGGAACCTGCCCTCCGGGCGGGTAAGGACCGCGAGCGCGGAGAACAATCCATGCGTGCAACATCGCTTCTCGCCGGACGGCTGACGGTATTGGCCTTCGTTGTGGGAGGCTTCTTATCGGGACCGGGCCACACCGCCCCCATCCTCAAGGATGAAGAACAACAACTCCGGGAGAAAGCCCTCAAGCTCAACGAGATCACCGGCGACGAACCCATGCAGGGCCAGATCCTCACCTTCCTCGAGGACAAGCCTGGCACCAAGAAACTGCTGACCGCCGCCTACAACCTCGCCAAGGACAAGGGCAAGGAACAGCCGTTCAACGTCAACGCGACCTACATCCTTGCCCGGACCGCTCAGGCGCTCAAGGATGTCGATGTCAGCGAATACTTTTACCGCCAGCACGCCGCCCAGGCGCTCAAACTCGAGTCCAGCCAGAAAGTCGCCCGGGCCTACAACGGCCTTATCAGCCTGTTCTTCGAGAACAAACGCTTCGCCGACAGCGAGAAAGTTTGCAAGGAGTTCCTCGAACTGCCCGGCGACGACGATCTGCGTCTCTTCAAGCGCATGGCCCTTCGCAGCATGGCCATGATCCTGGCCAAGCAGGGCAAGACGGAAGAGGCGCTGAAAGTCGTCGAGAACCAACTCCGCCAGAACCCCGACAACTGGCTGGCGCTGCAGCTCAAGGGCCACGTCCTGCGCGAGGCCGGCAAAATAGACGACGCCGCCAAGATCTACGAGGACGTCCTCGACCGCATCAACAAGGATGAACGCCTCGACAAGAAACAGAAGGAAGACTATGGCGGCGAGATTCGCTACACGCTGAGCGGCGTCTACGTCGATCTGAAGAAGCTCGACAAGGCGACGGAGCAACTCAAGACCCTGCTCGCCAAGGACGAGAAGAACCCGACCTACAACAACGACCTCGGTTTCATCTGGGCCGATCACGACATGAACCTCGAAGAGGCCGAGAAGCTCATTCGCCGGGCCATCGAGGAGGAGAAGAAGCTGCGCAAGGAAGCCGAGACTCCCGCCGCGGACGACCACGACAACGCCGCCTATCTCGACAGCCTCGGCTGGGTCCTCTACAAGCGGAAGAAGTTCAAGGAAGCCCTCGAGCCGCTCGCCGAAGCGGTCAAGTACGACGAGGGCCAGCACCTGGAGATTTACGATCATCTCGCCGAGGTCCATGTGGCGCTGGAGCAGAAGGACAAGGCCATCGAGGCGTGGAAGAAGGGGCTGAGTTGCCCGCCCCAGAGCAAGCGCGACGATGCCCGAAAGATCGAAGTCGAGAAGAAGATGAAGAAACTCGAAGGCAAGTGAACGATACCAGCCCCGAGCGCAAGCGCGGGGTGCTTGCGATAATCCCCTCGCTTGCGCTCGGGGCTGGTGACGATGAACCCTCTTCCCGAACGTCTGACCGTCGAACCACTCGCGCGTCCTCCCAACGCGCGCCTTCACGTTCCCGGGTCGAAAAGCATCACCAATCGCGCCCTCGTCCTCGCCGCCCTGTCGGCGCGCTCGCGGCCCATCGTCCTTACCGGCGTCCTCCGCAGTGAGGATACCGAGGTGATGGTGCAGTGCCTCAACGACCTGGGCTTTCGCGTCCGTCCGGACTGGAATGCCGATCCACCGACCGTACACGTCGAGCCGGTCTCTGCCGAACGAATCATCCCCGCTAAGAGAGCCGATCTGTTCGTCGCCAACTCCGGTACGACGATGCGTTTCTTGACCGCGATGGTTAGCCTGGGGCAAGGACGCTATCGGCTGCATGGAGTGCAGCGGATGCACGAACGGCCCATCGAGGACCTGCTGGACGCGCTGCGGAAACTCGGCGTCAGCGCTGTTGGCGAGAACGGCTGTCCTCCAGTCACCATCGAGACGAACGGTTGGCAGACGACCGGCGTCATGGTAAGCGGAGCAGTGAGCAGCCAGTTCCTCAGCGGCCTGATGCTGGCCTCGCCGTTCGCTCGGGGCGAGACCTGCATCGTATTTGACGAGTCCCTCGTCTCCCGCCCCTATCTCGACATGACGGAGGCAATGCTGCGCGCCTGGGGCTTCGCCATCCGATTCCGCGAGCGGTCTCGTTCCTTCCGCATTCCCGCGCCACAACAGACGACGTTGACCATGTACGCCATCGAACCGGACGCTTCCGCTGCGAGCTACTTCTTCGCCGCCGCCGCCATCAGCGGAGGCCGGGTCACGGTTCCCGGCCTTGGCCCAAGCAGCTTGCAAGGCGATGTCCGCTTCGTCGATATCCTCGAAAAGATGGGCTGTCGAGTCCAGCGCCAGGCCGACGACATCACGGTCGAGGGTGGCCCGCTGCAGGGGATCGACGTGGACATGAACGCCATCAGTGACACCGTCATGACCCTGGGGGCGGTCGCCTGCTTCGCGCAAGGGCCGACGACGATTCGCAACGTCGGCCACATTCGCCACAAGGAGACGGACCGGCTCAGCGCTCTGGCGACAGAGCTGCGCCGCGTCGGAGCCACCGTCGAGGAGTTCGCCGATGGGCTGTCCATCACGCCCGGACCGCTGCACGGAGCGGAGATCGAGACGTACAACGATCATCGCATGGCCATGAGCCTGGCGCTGGTCGGTCTGCGGATTCCCGGGATCGTCATCCTCAATCCCGGCTGTGTTGCCAAGACTTATCCCGCGTTCTTCACCGATCTGGAGGAGCTGCGATGAACCATTCAGCACCGATCGCATCGCTCGCCCTGTTGGCGTTTTTCGGACTCGCTCCCGCTGCGCCGCCGGACGAACCGAGGGCCCTGGCGCTGGACCAGCCCTATCAAATGACTGTCGTTCTCGATGTGGCGAAGCACCGGCTGCTGACGTCGGTCTTCAAGGAACAGGTGAAACGCGAGCTGCAAGACAGTCTGCGCACGGCGTTCGGCGACCTGGCGCGGGTCAGCGTGGTGGACGCGAGTGACAAGTTAGAGAAAGCGTTGCAAACCAAACTGGAGCAGGTTCGCCGCGATGGTCTGCAAGCCGTTCTGGATAACTGGAAGACGCTGTCGGCCACGAAGACACACTTCGTCCTCATCGACTACACCGATGGCCAGTACGAAGTGCAGACTCGACAGCACGACGGGCTGACCGGTCAGGCAAGTCCCCTAGTGCGGCGGCAGCTCACCAGCGACCGGCAATTTGTCGCCCGGCTGGCGACGTTCCTGATCGACCGCGACTTCGGTCTTGTCGGCAAGGCAGAACCCGGGGCCACTCCCAAGGACGCAACGATCAAGATCAAGGGCGCTGCCCTTGGCCGGCCGGTCCAACGCGGCGACGTCTTCATCCTCATCCCCTTTATTGCCGGCAGTCCCGAGCAGCGCAAGGCGGAGGACTTGCTGCTCGTCGTCGAGAGCGTGGGCGAGAACAAGGAGTGCAAGGCGCGCGTCTTCGATCGACGGGCCAAGACGATGAGCGTCAAGGGCCGCGAGTATCGCTGCCTGCTCCTGTCCACGATCAAGGCGCCGTTGCGCGTGGAACTGATGCAGGGGGGCGGCGGCCGGGTGGCCAACGTGGGAGTCACCATTCGCCGTTACGGCTTCGAGGGCGAGGAGGGGACGAAACAGGAGCGGACCTTCGGCAACGAGGGTTTCCTCAGCACCGAAAAAGACAAGACCGAAAGCGAGTACGATCGGGTTGCTTTCCTGACGATCAAGGTCGGCCCGCCCACCGCCCTGGTCCCCGTGGCCATCGTCGATGAGCGGCCGGTCCGGATCAAGGTGAACGCGAATCCGGCAAGCGCGCGCGACCTGCTGCTGGTCAAGAAAGGGCTATGGGAAGAGAAAGCTTACGAGACGGGCTTGATGATCCAGGACCTGTTCCGCGAGTTGCCGGAACTGGACAAGAAGGCCGAGAACCGGGAAAAGGCGCTCAAGCGAGCGAAGGAGGGACTGGAGCAATCGCGCGAGGAATGCAAGCAACTGGCGGGAGAACGCGAGGAACTGCTCAAGCAGCCCGGGGCCAAGCCGGACCTGTCCTACGGCGACGGCTGGATCAAGTTCCTCGACGGCAGCAACACTCGCCTCGAGGCCTACGTCAACGAGCAAGAGCGCATTCGCAAGGAGGAAAACGACCCGAGAAAGCTGGAATACCTCACGTTGATTCAGCAAGCGAAACTGGAGGAAGGCCGCGGCGAGTTCGACAAGGCGCTGGAGTTATACGAGAAGGCGTTGAAGACCAGCTTCGCCGATGCGGGACTGAAGAAAGTCCACGACACCCTCCTGGCCCGCTGGACGCCCAAGAGCGAGGACCATCGCCGCGCGCGTCTCTACCTGGAGACCCAGTGGGCGACGCTCGATCTGGTGACGACGGACGGCGCGATGGATGAGGCAACCAAGGCGTTTCAGGTCTACCGCGAGGCAGGAGATGTGCTGGGCGCGATGAAGTTGCGTCAGTTGATCCTTGGCCAGGGCGGCAAGTTGCAGGCGGCAAGCAAGACGCTCGATGCAGTGGTCAACGAGGAGGACAAGCGTCCGCTCAAGAAAATCGGCGACCTGGCCGGCGCCCTGGGAAAGTTTGGCCTCGCAGTCGATGCGTTCGTGCAACAACAGTCAAAGTAAATCATCAGAAAATCCGAAATCCGAAATCCGAAATCCGAAATCCGAAGATGTCTTATTGTTTTCGGGTTTCTTTCTTCGGATTTGTTTCGGATTTCGGATTTCGGATTTGGGATTTGGGATTTGGGATTTGGTTTAGGTTCCCTGCTCCCAGCCGCTCATGTAGCGCTTCTGATCGGTGGTCAGCTCGTCGATGCGGATGCCCATCGACTCGAGCTTGTGACGGGACACGAACTGCTCGACCTCGACAGGCACCTCGTGGACCGTGTGCGACAGCTTGCCGCGATTCTTGACGCAGTATTCCGTCGTCAGCGCCTGCGTCGCGAAACTCATGTCCATCACGCTCGGCGGATGGCCCTCGGCGGCGGCCAGGTTCACCAGCCGGCCCTCGCCCAGGACGTAGATGCGCCGGCCATTTTTGAGACGATACTCGTGGACGTGAGTTCGCGCCTCGACCGGATCGGCCGTCGCCTCGCTTCGCAGCGCCACCAGATCGAGTTCGACGTCGAAGTGGCCGCTGTTGCAGACCGTGGCGCCGTCCTTCATCTTCAGGAAATGCTCGCGGCGAATCACGCCGGCATTGCCCGTCACCGTAATGAAGATGTCGCCGACCGCGGCCGCCTCGCCGATCGGCATCACCATGAAGCCGTCCATCGCCGCTTCGAGCGCGCGGATCGGATCGACCTCGGTGACGATCACGACGCTGCCGAGACCGCGCGCCCGCAGCGCGACGCCCTTGCCGCACCAGCCGTAGCCGGCGATGACGACCTTGCGGCCAGCCAGCAGCGTGTTCGTGGCGCGAATGATGCCGTCGATGGTACTCTGGCCGGTGCCGTAGCGGTTGTCGAAGAAGTGCTTCGTCTGGGCGTCGTTGACCGCGACGACGGGGAAGGGCAGCACGCCGTCGCGCTCCATGGCTCGCAGCCGATTGACGCCCGTCGTCGTCTCCTCCATGCTGCCGAGAACCTGCTCGATCAGCTTCTTGCGGTCGGCCGGCGACTTCTGCTTGGCCCAGTCGCGCACTTCTGCATGCACGTCATCGAACCGGCCGAGCGTGACGAAGACCAGGGCCGAGACGAGATCGGCGCCGTCGTCCATGGTGACGTGCGGCTGATGCTCCAGGGCGGCGACGATGTGCTTGTAGTAGGTGGTGTTGTCCTCGCCGCGAATGGCGTAGACGGACAGGCCGAAGTCCTTGACGAGGCTGGCGGCGACGTCATCCTGAGTCGAGAGCGGATTGGAGGCGATGAGGACGAGATCGGCGCCGCCGGCCTGGATGGCGCGGGCGAGGTTGGCGGTCTCGGCCGTGACGTGCAGACAGGCCGACATGCGCAGTCCGGCGAGCGGCTTCTCCTTGGCGAAGCGTTCGCGGATGCGGGTCAGGACAGGCATATCGCTGTCGGCCCACAGGATGCGCTTCTTGCCCTGCGCGGCCAGTGCGATGTCCTTGATGTCACAGCGGGCCTGGGTCGCTACAGTCATGATTCCTCGCGAATAAGTGCCAGAGTGCGCCGCAAGCGGCGTGGGTGGTTGGGGAATGATCGTCAAATGGGGCGGGATTGTCAACCCGGGTTGTTTCAGGACATCTGGTAGGCGGCATTGCGGGCGCGGCTGATAAAGCGCCGCACCTTGTCGGGGTCTTTCTGCCCGACGGCCGCCTCGACGCCGCTGGCGACATCCACGCCCCAGGGCCGAACCAGCTTCACCGCGTCGGCGACATTCTCCGGCGTCAGCCCGCCGGCGAGGATCACCGGAATTCCAGGCCGGAATTCCGCGAGCAGTTCCCACGGCGCTCTTGTGCCGGTGCCGCCGTGCATCCCTGCCGCATGCCCATCGAGCAAGAGAGCGGCCGGAAGCTGGCCCATGCCGCGCGCCAGTTCGAGATAGCGATTGACGTCGTTGAGGCTGCTCTCGTCTCGAATCGGAAAGGCGGAAATGAGCCGGAAGGGGAAGGTGTCGGCCAGCTCGCGGCCGATGCCGTGCCACTGGATTGTCAGAACCCGGCCGAGCGATTGCAGGTCCTGGTAGATCTGCTTGAGCGGTTTGCTGACGTACACGCCGACCGCGTCGATGAACGGCGGCAGAGCGCGAAGGATGTCGTTGGCCGTCTTCTTGTCGATACGCCGCGGCGACTCCGAGGCGAAGTTGAGTCCGACCGCGTCGGCCCCAAGCGCGGCTGCCGTGCGGGCGTCGGTGTCGCTGGTGATGCCACAGATCTTGACGCGGAGGTGGTAGCCCATGACGAATCCCTTTACAGATTGACGATTGTCGATTGAAGATTGTCGATTGTTTCTGGACACAAAGCGAAAATATTCACTCGACAATCAT
>JBBSDR010000027.1:0-15056 GCA_038240465.1 Gemmatales bacterium | reverse complement strand
GCTGTTGCAGCCTCAACTCGTGCCGATTGCCCGATTCTCTTCCGTCACCCCTTTGGGACCTCATCAAGAACTGATAGTAGGGCTTTTCCGCTCGACTGGCCGGGAATTGCTGCTGTACTTCCCACGCTGGGATCGAGCAAATCTCTGGCGGGTCAGTACGAAGTCGAAGCGACGAGTGCTTGGCTACTGGGACCGGGATCGCAGGGTGATCGAGATCGCGGCCCGGCACGCCGACCCTGACGAGCGAGACAGGCTGCTTATTCACGAAATCTGTCATGCGGTGGCCCGAGGTAGTCACGGAAAAAACCTGGCAAGACCGCGTGAAGAAAACGGCCAGGACGGCGGATGAACTTGGCCGAAGCCGGCTTGCGAACATGCTTCGGCAGGAGATCGCCGACTACCAAGAGGCAGCGGAATGGCATGAGCAGACGTACATTAGCTGGTCGATCAACCTGATCTCACTCTCGCCCAGGTCAAGCGCTCATTGGCCGATCAATGCGGCTTGCTGCGTTCCGAGGTCGGCACGAAACTGAAACGCATCTAAAAGGTGTATCGAGAAGATTTCATCGGCTTTCTCCTCGTTGCAAAGGCGGTGCGTGTCCCAGCACGCCGCCCTACACGCCGCCCACGGTGGCGTCTCGTAAACCGCGAAGTCAACTTCCGAGGCACCGTCCTGGGCGGCGTGTGGAGGTGGAGACGGAAACCTGACCCACTTCATGCGAGGAGATCCGATGAGCGGAATGAACGGCGGCGACGTGACCAAGAAGCAGGTGCTGTTGGATTTCGAGTTCACAGGCTTGGACAGCGACTACATCACCGACAACGAGATCATTCAGGCCAAAGCGTTAGCGGTCGAGAGCGGCAAAGCCGCCTGCAAGAACTTCGGCAGCAAGATCCCCCTCTCTGCGCACGTCCAACTGACCCACGGCGTTCCGGTCTACAAGGGCAAGCGGCAATTCAGCCAAGCGGCCTTCAACGGTCTGCTGAAGTCGCTCGATGTCGGTCGCGCCCGCGCCGAGTTTTGGGGCTGGGGCGTGGAGCAGGACAAGAAGATGCTCAAGAAGTACGGGATCGAAGTCGAGATCGGGGACGTGCAAGAGCGGTTCCGGCTGTCGGAAGAGTACGAGGTGCGCATGGCCCGTGAGGGGCCGGGCTGGAGGAGGTGCTTTTCATGGTCACGGGCAAGGCCACTCGCATCGATCACGACGGCGTGGGCGAGATCGACGCCATCCGGGTTCTTTTCGACAGGTCGCTCACCCTGACACTCAAGCCAACGCTGACCGTGATGCCGTTCGGCTTCTGCCGGGGCATGCCGCTTTCGCAGTATGTCCGGCAGTACCGGCGTCAAGCCGATGGCTACCGCTTCAACAACGCCGATCTGTTGGCGGCTGCTCTCAGCAAAGCCATCCCGTTACCGGCTTATCAGCACGACGACGACGATGATGACTGCGACGATGCGGACGACGAGTGACGGTGCGAGTGGGATGTTCTCCGGGGGCAAGGTTGCTGTGCGCTCCTGCCCCAGGAGGATGGTTCCTCGTCTCGGAAGACGGAGACGAGGCAGAGAATGATCGGGAAGGTGGTTGATGTGACTTCTGGTCAGCGAAGTAGTCGGGGATGTTGGCAACTTCGGCGCACCCATTTCTGCTGCGATTTCGCCGGGCGTTTTGGAGGCGAGTATCACCAGCAGCGCTCCTGTCGCTCAAGATCAAGACAACGCCCTACCACGCTTGGCAATTCCGAGACGGACGGCGGGGGAGCGTGTAGACGAAGGAGGGTCTGAAGTGACATACCCGGTCTACATTCTCGACTTGGGCGGGGAAGAGGCCACCGTCGTCTTTCCTGAAGGCAAGTTGGACCTCGATCACGGCGACTTCTGGGAGGCCACGGTCGCCCGGATCGTCGCCCGGCATTTCCGTTTGCCGCTCGATGAAGTGGCGAACATGCCGTACTGCCAGCGGCGTGCGCGGATCAACGACAAGATCGTGTATTACGGCGAGAAGCCGCTCAGGAAGTTGCTACGGTTGATCGAGAGGGCGGTTGTCGTGACTGGGCTGCGATTCGTCCACGACGACCACGAAAAGCGGTTGGAATACGACGTTCAGGAATTTGCGGCCATACGTCTGCGGTCTTGAGTCATCGAACGTGGGTGTCGCTTCCTTCCCTAGCCGGTGAGCAACATCAGTTTCCGAGACGGGGTAATCGGCGGCGTGTATTCGCAGACCGCCCACAAGTCGGCGATGAACGTGAACAAAATAACCAAGGCTACGCAATCCGTGAGGTCATCCAATGAATGAGTTATCCGGTCAGCTTACCCGCCGCGAACTTCTGGCCATCCATACGGACACGATTAGCGGCATGGTGATGGACAGTGAGTCGCACGATCCCGTGGGGTTTATCATCGATGCGACGGACAGACTTGGGGGAAAACTCGCCCGTGATCTGATCGCCAACCTTGATCGAATTTCTTCGGAGCAGGCCGAGGCCAAGCTGACTCGAATGCGTGATGAGTATAGATCGCGCAAGGAAACGCTGACGCTGCTGTTCACTGCCGACTGGGAATTCACGGAGGCGGTGATGCCGGGTCTGTCCCCCACTGCGTCGGAGACGCTGAAGCGAATCCGTGGGAAAAAGGGGCCGGGCATGCAACTGGTCGTGGTGGTCCCCAGCGGCGGGAACACCTATGCTTTGGTCGGCATCGACCGCCCTGTCAGCGACGGGCAGCACCGGACCTCGTCCGTGCAGTGGAAGGCAGCCCCAAGCAATTTCTGAGAACAAAAAGTCCTGAAAGAAGCGTGACGTGGAACTGCTTGAAAGCAGAGTAGATCAACCCCGTGCAAGGTTTCCGAGACAGCATTCCGACGAGCGTGTTGATGATGAGGTTTTCTGCTCCAGATTTCCGAGAGGCCACCATGAACAAGCCAATCGCAAAGTACGTTGCCACGACGCCGACGAAAGTGACTGCACCGATCTCGGTGTTTTGTCGTAGCCTTTCCGCCGAGGAGCCACTCTTCCTTGACGTGCGACCTTCGAGGACGGCTCTTCCAGGCAGGTGCTACGCCAACGCGACCGAGGTCGCCGGTTGCCGTGACAAGCGGGTTGTCTACGGTTGGCTCATCTGGGAATTGAAGGGAATCTATCTGACCGCAGAACACCATGCGGTAGTGGAGGCTGATGGCGTGCTGATCGACGTAACTCCGCAGGCTGCTGGGGAGCGAAGGGTACTATTCGTTCCAGATCGTGCGGCAGTTGCGGTGTCATCCCGACAAGTAAATCAATACGTCGTCCTTGTGGACAATCCACTTGTACTTCGATTTGTTGAGCTTGCCAAACGCAAAGCGCAGTTGGATGTGGCCGGTAAGGCATTCGGATACGAATTTATGGAGAACGACCGTCAGTCGGCAGGACTGCTAGATCGTTTCGTTTTGCAACGAGACGCACAGAATAGCCTGAAAACTCAGCGGAAGAGAAAAAAGGACGAACGCCAAAGAAAGAAGAAAGCTCGACGGCCACGGTGAGCCGTTCAGATCGGTGAACTCGACGGTCATTGTCGAAGAGGGACGATCCAGTTGGAATGATGTCGTTGGCCATTGCCGATGATGTGAAAGTGCAATGTCAATCAAACCTCGACCTTCAACCGTTTCTGGGCCAAGGCTGCGTACTGGCCGTTGAGTTCTATCCCATAAAATCTTCGTCCTGTGCGAGCCGCAGCCAGACATGTAGATCCGCTGCCACACATCGCGTCCAAGATCAGCGCGTTCGGCAGCGTGTAGTTGTCGATGAGGGCTTCGAGAACATCCACAGGCTGGGGACAGGGGTGCTGACTGGCGAGCTTATTGCCCAGGTGCGCCTTCCAATCCGCCACGAAGAAGTCGAGCGGTTCCTTTCTTCCGTAGGGATACATCGGTCGTGGCCCTGGCTTCCATTTCATGACCACTGGCTCCCAACCGTAACTGCGACCGTTCCGCTGACGCACCTCGTCTTTGCATGCGGCGAAGATGCGAATGTCGGTGCCAAACCATTGCCAGAAGTTCGGGAAGTAGACGTGTGACTGCCAGCAGGCCCACAAGCCTCCTGGCTTCAGCACCCGCATCGTCTCTTTGAAAATTGGCAGAAACCACGCCCAGTAGGCATCTGGGTCATTGTTACGCTCCCGCTTCTCGTCGTGTTCGTAGCCGATGCCCCACGGCGGATCGAAGATCACGGCATCGATAGATTTGCTGGCGATCTTCGGCAGCAAGTCGCGGCAATCACCGCACACGACGGTGTTCTCTCGGAGGGCAGTTCCGGTCGGGACTGTTTCATGCTCGTCCATCAGGCGAGTGACTCGAAGCTGCTGAAAGAACTTGTTGACCTTGCCGGTGGCGTCCATTCGCTCTTTGAACTTCCCGAATCGTTCGGGATCTTCCTCGGCAGCATCCACGATGGCCTCGACCTTTTCGAGCGTGACACCAGAGATGCCGACGCATCGGGCGATGATGTCGCGCGTCTTTCCTTTAGGGCCGTCGTGGGGCAAAGTTTGCCCCACGGAGCCGTTCAGGCCGGATAGTTTGCGCTTTTTTGCCTTGGCCTCGATCACGGGGCGAAGTTTTCTGGCGACGGCGGCAACTTCGGAAAGTGCGAAGTCCTTCCGACAGGCGTTCTCTGCGAACTCCCCTTCGATGACTTGTTCCAAGTCCACGACCCGAACCGGGATCGTCTTCCAACCCAGTTGCTTGCATGCCGTCAGGCGACGGAAACCGGCGATCAGCTTTCGGTCGGGGGTAATGACAATGGGGTGCAAAAGACCGGGGCCGTCACGGATGCTTTCGGCCAAGGTGTTGATGTCGCCCAGGTCACGGCGAAATCGTTTACCAACCTTGATTGAGGAGATCGGCAGTTCAGTGATGGGAGTCATGGGACGGCCCCTCTCTCGTAAAGTTGCCATCCGGGTCTGCGAACAACGTGAACTTCTTGCCGGTGAACTCGTCCACACGGGCCTTTTCGACAACGACGCCGTGACCTTCCAGATGCCTGACGCCTTGCGCGATGTCGGATACCTCGAAGGCGAGGTGCCGCAACCCCCATGCCTCGGGGTAACTCAATCGCTTGGGCGGACTCGGGAACGAGAACAACTCGATCTGGGTGTTGTTTGGCAGCCGCAAGTCTAGCTTATGCGAGTCCCCCTCCTGGCGGTACACTTCTGAAACGACCTGATGGCCAAGGACGTTCGTGTAGAACTGCTTCGACCTCGGGTAGTTCGAGCAGATGATGGCAACGTGATGCGTCCTCAGAATGTCATTCAAATCCCCGTGTCGTCAGCGACTTCTTCAACGGACACCCTTCTGGAGCCGATTCTCACCATGCTGTCGTATCCGGTCGTCCGGTGCCGCATCCAGGCGATCACGGCAGCCTCGGCCCGCTGCTCCACAGGAATTCTCGTCGTCCTGGCCACGGTCTCGCGCCATTCGGACGGCGAGATCGGCGTCATTTCCATGAAAGGCCAAGAACGTCATGACCGCCCCCAAGAAGTCCTCGACGTATACGGCCTGCGCTTTTTCACGGCGTCGAGCGTCGGCCTCCTTCTTCTTTACGAAGCCTTCCGTGGATCGTTCGGCTTCGAGGTCGGCACGAATGCGGTCGATGGTGGCAGCGGAGGCCCACTTGCGGCCCCGCTTTTCCTAAACGATCCAGTGATCGCCGGCTACTTTCACGCGGCATCACCGGGTGGAAGGAGAACCCAGCCTTCCGGCGCAGACAGGATCTTTCCATCGACGGCTCGGACGGTGTTCGAGGACGGTGTTGACGCTCATTCTTCCTATTCTCGGCAAATCGCAGCAAAGGGTAAAGCTGCTGATCCAGGGCCGGCGGATAGAATAACGCCGCTCGCTCTTGGTGTAGCCACGATCAGGATGGCGTTTATGCCCCGTGTCAGTGCTGGCTTGCTGATGTACCGGATACGCGACGGCACGTTGCAGGTTCTCCTTGCCCATCCCGGTGGACCGTACTTCAAGAACAAGGATGAGTTGGCGTGGACCATCCCGAAGGGCGAAGTGGAAGCCGATGAGGATTTGCTGGAAACTGCGAAGCGAGAGTTCGAGGAGGAAACCGGGATCGCTCCCACTGGTCCCTTCATCCCCTTGACCGCGATCAAGCAAAAGGGTGGAAAGATCGTTCATGCCTGGGCCTTCGAGGGCGATTGCGATCCAGGCGCAGTCGTCAGCAACACTTTCACGATGGAGTGGCCACCAAAGTCGGGGCGACATGTGGAGTTTCCTGAGATCGACCGAGTGGAGTTCTTCGATGTTGCTGCGGCGAAGCGGAAGATCAAGGCCGGCCAGGAGGCGTTGATCGAGGAGCTTGAACAAAGCGCAGACTTGACCTGATCAGCAATCGTGGCCATCCCGACTTCTCGGTTGCATTGGCGAACGTTCCGCAAGGGCAGAGGTGCCGATGAAAATCACATTCGCCTTCCTCGCTGCGTTCATCGGCCTGAGCAGCTATTTGCCGAGCGGTGATGGCGAGCCTTCCGCGAAGTTCGAGATCATGACGAAGCGAGACACCGACAAAGTGGAAGTGAAGATCGAGAAGGACAAGACGGTGTTCAACGTGCATAGCCCGTTCGGCATCAGCCAAGCCGTGATCGAACGGACGGACGATAAATGGCCGGACGCCGTGGTGCTGCGGCTGCACCTGAAGGGGCTGGAGTGCTTCCGGGCCTCAAACGGGAAGGTCACGCTCGATGCGGCAGTGTCGAGCACCGACGACAAGCAGCGGGTGCGGCTATGGAAGGATGGCGACGAGAAGTCCCTGCTAGACTCGAAAAGCCCGCTCTGGATGGAGATCCGCATTGTCGGCAGCGATGGCAAACCTGCCAAGAGCATTCCGCTGAAGGACGGTTACTTCGAGATGCAGGTGCCGAAAGCGTTCTTCGAGGGCAACCCGAAGTCGATCACGTTGACTTCTACCGGAATTGACGGAGCCAGCATGAATCTTACCGTTGACGTGATCTCCGACGTGATCTGCCCCTGGTGCTTCATTGGCAAACGGCGGCTGGAGAAGGCTATTGCTGCTCTTGATGGTCAGGTGCAGGTTCGCTGGCACCCATTTCAACTTAATCCGACGATGCCGAGGGAAGGGATCAACCGCCAAGAGTATCGCACCAAGAAGTTCGGAAGCTGGGAACGGTCCCTGGAACTCGACGCCAACATCGTTGCCGTGGGTAAAGAGGAAGGCATTCAATTCGCCTTCGACCGGATGGAGCGGACGCCAAACACGCTGGATGCTCATCGGCTCATCTGGCTCGCCGACAGGGAAGGCGTTCAAGATGCCGTAGTAGAGGCGTTGTTCATGGCCTACTTCACCGATAACCGCGACATCGGCAACCGACAGACGCTCATCGACGTTGCTGCCGAGGCTGGCCTGGATCGGCAGCGGGCCGAGGCCGTGCTGAACAGCGAAGAGGGAATGGATGTGATCAAGGAGGCTGGCGAGCAGCGACGGCGGTTTCGGGTGAACGGGGTGCCGTTTTTCGTCGTCAACGGTGAGATCACGCTGTCCGGTGCGCAGCCGCCAGATGCGTTTCTCGCTGCCTTCAATCAGGCACACGGCTCGACGTAGATGGGATTCGCCAGCGCCGTCTTCAGCGGGCATTCCTCTGGGGCCGTGAAGAGACACCATGCTTCCAAGTAGGTCAACCCGCACCGGAGGTGCGTCCCATCGCCGTTAAGAGCCGTTGAAGTGTATCAAGATAGTGGGTAAGCGCCGCTCGTCCCTTCTTGGTCAGATGGTAGGTAGTCTTCGGGCGACGGCCAACAAAGGCTTTCTCGGACCTGACGTATTCAGCTTCTTCAAGTTTCTGGAGTTGCAACCCCAAACTGCCGTCCGCTGCCTCCAGCCTCTTTTTCAAAGCCGTGAAATCGTGAGGGCCGTCAAGTTGGAGTGCGGTCAGCACACCCAACCGCAAGGGGCCGTGAACGGTGGTGTCGAGGCCATTGAAGTCAATCGGCTGCATGGTGCGTTTCCGCCTTCCGCAGTTGGACCCATTGGATAGCAACACCCGTCAGGTAGCCAACGGCCATGAAGCAATGAGCGAGGGGATAACTGTAATGCTGGTCGAGGATCGGGAGCAGCAGTCCGGTGAGCAGAAGCGGGACGGCGAGGCCGAGACAGTAGTACCGCTCTCTGCGTTTTAGGGCATTGAGGACCAAGATCAACGAGAAGGGGAAGACGTAGACGAGGCTGGCGGCATAGAGGGCAGCGGTTCGTGTGGCTCCGATGGTGGGTCCGCAGAAGGTTGCCAGCGTATAACCGCACGCAGCACCAAACACTGCGAAATAAATGGTGATCGAGAGGCCCACTTGCAATTTAATTTCGTGGCTGAGGTCGGCGCTACGGCGGGATTGGAAGTAAAGCCCTAGCAGGCAGAGTACCAGGATCGTGACGAAAGGGCCGACTTGGAGCCAGTCGTTCTCGACTAGCAGGCTGACGACCCCCGCACCGACTGCGGCGAAAGTAAGAAGGATGCCGAACACCAACAGCCCCTTGCCGAAGGAAAGTTGCAGCCCCATCGCCCTCTGGATGACAGTGAGATCGCCCTTGATGCGACCAAGTTCGGCCAGTGACATGGCTTGCCCTCTGAGTGGCTGCTGTTGCTCAAATCCGCTGTGTACTCAACTCATTTGAGTATATTCTGCGTTTCTGTCGTGTCAAGGGCTTTTTTCCCGAAGCCGCAGCTTGGGAGTGATGATCTGTGGTACGGTCTGGGTGATGTGCCTGATGAACGCTTCCTTGCCGTTATCGTTTGCAACACGTCCAGCCTTGAACCGGATGAACCGTCGCACAACTCGGCCCGCCATCCTTCGCCGTTCCGGACAACTGAGCTTCGAGGGTCAGCTTCGGATCAGCCGACACCTTTTCGATCATGTCCCAGGTGATGCCGCCAAGGGGAACCTTGATTCTGCGCTCCCAACAGGAATCGGACTGCCCAGCAAGTTTTCCGATGTCGATGTAAATGAATCGACCCGTCGCTGGCCCCTGCGTCAGCGGGCCGAGAAAGTTGGGAATCCCGTCGTCACGATTGTCCTTTACTGTCACCGTGCGGTCGAAGCTGAGGTCCGCACCCTTCGACCGCTGCTTCTGAATCGTCTCGTAGTCATTGCCCTTGCCGTCTTGGAGGCCGAAGTCCACGCCCGCAGGAGGAGCGACCAAGACGATTCGGAGCCGTAGTTCGGTTTCCATCTGCGACCACTCTCCTTCATCAACATCGACATGCAACGCTCACTGCTGATCTCCATAACGCACCCCCAGCCAGAACGTCGGCTCGTCCGGCGTCGTCCACTCGATCCGGTGCTTCTTGAACGCCGGGATGTTGATGAAATCGCCGGGCTTCATCTCGACGGTGCCTTCCTCGAACTGGAGTCTTGCTGCGCCCTTCAAGACGACAACCCATTCACCCTGGCCCTGGTCGTACCAGAACCCCTCGGGCGAGGAGTGGCCGTGCGAAATGATTCGCTCGATGCGCATGTCGGCGGCTTGGAGGAGCGTCTGGACGAATTCTTTGGGCAGGCGTTCGGGGAGATCGGCGAAGAGGTTAATTGGGATTGTCATATTTCCTCAATCTTGTTGTCTTTGAACCACCGAGCCAGTCCCGTCTCCAAAGCCGCCATCGCCTCGGCCAGCGTGCGGGGTTTGTCGTCCTCGAACACAAGCCCGCCGTAATCCAACGCCCGGACGGTGAAGCCGAAACCCTCTTGGTCGCCGATTTCGATGTGGCCGTAGCACTGAACCCATAGGGCGATGGCTGGGAATGCCTTGTGAACATCGGTCGGGCTTGGCGTGTAAAGAATCAACGGGCTTGAACTCGACCTCCGCATCTGTCGCAGAAAGTCCTCGTAGACTTCTTCCACGTTGGGGAGTTCGTTCTGGATCTCCACTTCGATACCGAGTTGCTTCAGGTGGGGAAACAACTCTTCCCAACGTGGGTTGCCCCGCAACAGAATTTGTTGAGGCCGATGGGCCGCGTCGGTCATCGGTCGCCGCATGGCATCGGCCAGGAGGTCAGCCAGATCGTTGGCGTTCGGCGTGTACTCCAAGAGCGGGAAGCAAACCAGAGGATTCCCTTTGGGCAAAGCGACGACCAGACCCAAATAATGTGTCTCCGTCTGACCCTTCGGTTTCGGTAAGGCCCGGAAATCAGCCTCCCAGGTGTCGTTCTCCTGTTTCAACTGCTTGAGATGGGTCTTGACGAAGGCCGCACTCTTGCCGAGTTTCAGTTTGGAGAGTTCTTTTGCCATGTGCTGCTCATTTCCGCTTCGCCGACTTCTTCGCTGTCACTCGTTTCGCCACGAACTCCGAGTCGTCGCCCAGGTGGACGGAGATCATACCGTTCAACGTGTCGCCGTCGAGAATTGCCCATCCAATGCCGTCCAGCGGCGTTCCATCTGCGCCGTCGCCTCCGTCCCAGCAGAATTGAACCACACGCTTTCCGTCTCGCATCTTTGTGCGGTAGTGGTCCATGAGGCCACGGACATATCCGAACTGGAATGATCCGCAGCCCTGCTCATTGAACTCGATAAATGCCTCGACCTCTTCATCGAGGTATTCGTCCTCCCAGCCCGACATCGAGACGATGCGCCAGCGTCCGGTCAAGCGTGATACGGGTATTGACTTCGCCATTGTCCTACTCCTCGTCATCGTCCTTCACAGGTTGTGGCCGTTCGGGGATATAAGGGATCAGTCCCTTACGCAGTGCCTCCTCCTGAACTTCCCGTTTCAGAATCCAGGCGTCTTCCAGGCCATCGGGTTCTTGTCCATCTGACTGCGTAGCGACCATGCCGGTTCCATCGGCCTGATCTTGAACATCCTGCGGATCAGCATCGACTTCCCCTGGCCGGTGCTTTCGCCGACGCCGAACGCCTTGTCGATGGCGGTCAACTTCATGTGGGGCTTCTGGCTGCTGTCGTCCAGAAAGTTCACCCAGCCAATCGTGCGCACAATGCCGCAGGCCCAGGTGTTTGGCTTGCCGCTGACCAGCGGTGATGGTCGTTTGCGGGCCAGTTTCTCGATCAGTCTGCGGCAGAGAACGCCGTATTCTTCGTTGAGATGCTCTTTGCAGAAGCCATCTACCAGCCCGGCGATCTTGTCAAAGACCTTATCTGGCGATGTGACATCGGTTGGTTTTCGTTTAGCCATTAGACGTTATCCGAAATAGTAAAAAGCAGGTGGAAAATCCTAACGCAACGGATGAAAAGGCTCGTTTTTCAGGGGAAAACGCGGGTTGCGCCTCTCAGAAAAGCCACTTTTTACTATTTCGGATAACGTCTATTGGTGACTCCCTTCTATTGCGATCTGACGCTACTTGATCCCCAACTCGGCGGCGACAGCCAGCACCTTTTTTGCCGCATCATTGCGGGACAGACGACGTGTCTCCCGCAAAAACTGGATCGCCTTCTCCCGCTCTCCCGTTCGCACCAGTCCGTACAACGTCATCTCCCATTGCGAATCGACCCCAGGAGCAGCGGGGTTCAGCCATTCCACACGAACGTTGCCGTCAGGTATTCCGCAGGTGAGAACCCGGCGTTGATCGTTCGGGTAATGTTGCTTTTTGAACTGAACGAGTTCGTCAATCATGGCGTCCGCGTCGTTCGACTTGTACTCGCTCCACATCTCAGGGTTCTCGGCCTCGATACTTTCCCAGGCCGAGCGGTAGCCATTCCTGGCATGACCCAGGCCGACCGTTTCGTTCCAGGCAATGTTGGCGAACATCAATGCGACATGGGCCGCTTCCGACGATGCGACGCCGCCAGGATTCCGAAGCAGTAGCTCCGACATTTCCTTCATGATCTCGGACATCTTGCGGGGTTGCGTCATGGTCTTCCCTTCCTCATCGCCGTCGTCGCCTTCTTCGCATCGAACACACTACACCGTCGCCGATGCGACTTCGATGCGATAATCCTTTCCGACCATCACCACCTTGGCGCTGACGATCTGCCTCTTCTCCTCGGGAAACAGTTCCAGCTTCCGCTCAATAAGCGATTGCATAACCTTGAGGATGTTCGCAAGATCGCTTGGGGAGGTCGCCGGATTGTTTTGCCGGTATCCTTGGACATATTGGTCAAGTTGCTGCCGTTGAATTTCAGGCGAACCACATGCCATGTTCCAGGCGCTACAAGCGGCGGTCAGGCGGTGATGTTTCTCTTCGGGCGTTTTACCCTCGCTGATAAAGTGTGCCGCCATCTCCGAGATCATCTCAGACATCTTGTGGGGCGTCATGGTTTCACCTTCCTCATCTCCTTCGTTGCCTTCTTCGCATCGAATGCTTCTGGGTCGAACGGCCCCCGCCACTCCAGCATTTCGTCATGCTGCTCATGTTCAGGGTCGGCAACGGCATCGAGGTAATCGGCGTAGCCAGGAGGCCCACCGCAATCCTCTGGTGGGCAAGCTCGTTCCCCTTCGAGGCACAGCGGGTATTTTCCCTTCGAGTCAATGGGCGGGAACCCCTCGAACAAAACTTCGTGCCGCCAACCGTCCCCGAAGTCGTACTCGTAGACCCACCGGCATCGCTTGGCAGACTTCGGCAGCAACTTGCTGAGGAGAACGTCGGTTTCGTCCTCGAAGTCCATATCGAAATCGTCGCCATCCGGGGCCGGTTGGCTGTATTGCACGCCATCGATCTCGAACTGGTGCAGGTGGTAATTTTCCCAGCCAAACGCCGCCTGGATGTATTCGTGAAAGTCGGTCAGGGTACAGTCCGGCACCTGAATCCGCCGCCAGATCGCCGGTTGGATGTCGAGCAGGGTGATCTTGAACTGGAACAGGAGGTCGGTCTTGGCAGGCTTCTGTGCTTCGAGGTCGAAGACCTCGGCGTGTTCTTCCTCGAAGAACTTGATCACCCGGCTCATCACTGCCATCAGACGTTTCTTGTCGGCGTTTCGCGCGTAGACGGCGGCTTGGCCGGTTTCGTCGTTGAGCTTGTGCAGTTCGTTCCATGTGACTGGGACGATCTGCGTGCCTTCCCCGGCCTGTTCGATCTTCTTCTTCAAGTTCCGGCTCAATTGGGTGAATTCGAGCAGCGTTTCCCGCTGCTGCTGGGTGAGTTTGAGCGGGTATGTCTCGTTTGCCTTCTTGGTGCGTTTGAGTCGGAAGACAATCGCCTCCGAGCCTTTGCCCGCTAAGTAGTCTGCCAGCCCTTTCTGGAGCTTCTGGCGGGCTTCGGCTGGAGTCAGCGGCTTGTCGTCGTCGGACTGTGTACGGCGGGTCATGATCGCTTCCCTCTTGCCCAGACGAAGTTCTCAACTTGTAATGACTCCGAGGCTGAGAATTTGTTCTTCGACATCTGTGAAAGCCCTGAGTTACTGCACGCCCAACGCCTTGAAGACGGCGTCGGCGGGATCGGCGTAGAAGCTGGTCTGGAACTTGGCGAACAACTCGCCGGGAATCGTCGGCAGATCGCGGACGCTGGCCATCGGCAGCAGCACCCGCTTGGCACCGGCGTCGAATGCCACTTGCAGAGATTCAGCGAGGTTCTCCACCGGAACGACGCTGCCGCCCAGACTCATGCTTCCCAAGACAACCATCTGGGGCTGGATCGCCCGGCCCAGGATGCCGGAACAGAGGGCCACGAACGTGGCCAGCGTCATCGTCGTGGTTGCCCCGGTGTTGTGCAACTCCACGACATGCAGATGGAAATCGTGATCGCCGGGCTTGATCGAAGCACTGATCCGGCCCGCGTTCGCCTTGAAGTAGTCGAACCCTACCCGAATGGCTTCCTTCGCTGCCGAGTTTGAGCCGAGGCCCGAGGTCTTCAGCGAGCCGCTCCCCGCCGTCACCTGGGTTTCCAGCCGGTAGAGGCCCAACAGCCCGCCGCTGCCGGTGGCCACGGTGTGCAGCACGCCGGCACCCAGCGGCCCGTCACCGATCAGTGTCCCGCCTCCCTGCTCGGGGACGCTGATGAACTTCTCCTCCAGCGTCTCCTGATCGAAGTAGCTGAAGTGAACGTCGAAGAACTCCATGCCGCCGATCTTCTTGAGTTGCTCCTTGACCCGCCGGCGGGCCTCCAGAGCGTACTCCAGGCACCGCCGCACGGTGTCCTTCGTGTACTCCTCGTTCGGGTACAGGAGCTTCAGAAGGCCCGAAACCATGTGCTTGACGGCGATGGTGTCGCGCTGGTTGAGGTCGCGGCCCAGCTTGAAGTGCTTGTTGATGGCGTCCCCAAAGTTCCGCTTCCGCATCTCACGGACCCACTCGGCGAGGTAGTCCACGATTAGCCCGTACTGGTTCGTGAAGAACTCGGGCCGCATCTTCGGGATTTCCCAGCCGGGGACGTAGGCGTGGAAGCGGTCGAAGAACGCGCTGTCGATCATCGCCTCGGGGAATGGCGCGAACAGGTGGCTCGTTTTCACCAGCGTGTCCACCGGCTGGTTAATGTTGCCGACGAAGACCATCGAGGCGTAGGCGTTGATCGCGTCACGGCCACGGGCGAACGACCCCGAGGCCATGTAGTCCTTCATGATCTGGACGCCGTCCTTGTCCTTGAAGCTGATCCCCGCGACCTCGTCAAACGCGACCACGTCCCACACGCCGACCAGCCCGACCGTGCGGCGGGCCATGTTGTAGAACAGGTTGGCGACGGTCGTCTGTCCGCCTGAGATGAGGATCGAGTTCGGCGAGATTTCCTTGTAAATATGAGATTTCCCGGTGCCTCTCGGGCCAAGCTCGCAGAGGTTGAAGTTGTTCTCGATCAGCGGGACCATGCGGCCCAGCAGGTGCCACTTCACCCGCTCGGTGAAGTTGGTCGGCTCCATCCCGGTCGAGCGGAGCAACACGTCGATCCACTGCTCCTCGGTGAACGACCGCCGGGCGGTGAAAAGCTCCTCCAGATCCATGTTGGGCATCTGAATCGGTTTCAACTCTTGCAACTTGAAGGGCGATCCCTTCGACTCCTCTTCAAAAAAGTATTCCAAGGTCACGATGCACCAGATGCCGCCGACCAGCAGCTTCTCGTACTGCTTGACGACCGAGCTGGGAACCTCGACCCCCTTGATACCGAGGTTGGCGAGGAGGGCTTCGTACACGTC
>JBBSDR010000026.1:0-15125 GCA_038240465.1 Gemmatales bacterium | reverse complement strand
TGGAGATCCGCCATGGGCCTGAACTGGACCAACACGCGCGAGATTGGCGAACTGCTGTTCGAGAAATACGACACGCTCAATCCGCTGACGGTGCGCTTCACCGATATGCACAAATGGATCCTCGATCTGGAGGATTTCGAGGGCGAGCCGGAAGGGTCCAACGAGAAGGTCCTCGAAGCGATCCAAATGGTCTGGTACGAGGAATGGGAAGACGAACACGGCGGCGATTGACCTCCGAGACCTGTCCGGTTGCATTCTCTCGCAAGCGGATATGGCGCAAACAATGCATGCTGAGCGGTGGTCGCATTGGCCGCACATTAGCACACTCTTGAGGAGAGATATCATGGAGTGGGAAGGTCGCGAAGAAAGCAGCAATGTTGAAGATCAGCGCGGCGCGGGAGGCTCCGGAGGGACCGTCGGTTTGATGGCCGGAGGCGGAGGGTTACTGGCCCTCATTCTGGCGGTGGTCTTCGGCGTTGATCCGGGCCAGTTCATGGGACGAGGTGGCCCGGGTCCGGGTGGCCCGGGTCCGGGTGGTCCAGGTCCAGGGGGCCAAGGCGCGGGTGGACAGCACAACGTTCGTCCGGCCGATCCGGAAGAGGACAAGCTGGCCCATTTCACCAAAATCATCTTCCACGACACCGAGGTCGTGTGGGAAGACCTGTTCCGGCAAATGCGCAAGCAATATCGCAAGCCGACTCTCGTTCTGTTCACCGATGCGGTTCACTCTGCGTGCGGCAATGCCGACTCGGCGGTGGGGCCCTTCTATTGCCCTGGCGACCACAAGGTTTACATTGATCTGTCCTTCTATCGCGACATGCAAAGGAAGCTGAACGCTCCCGGCGAGTTCGCTCGCGCTTATGTGGTCGCCCACGAGGTCGGCCATCACGTTCAGTTCCTGCTCGGCTATTCGCAGCGCGTGGACGAGGCCAGGCAGAGGCAGAACAAGGTCGAGGCAAATCACATGTCGGTCCGGCTCGAATTGCAGGCCGATTACTTCGCCGGTGTCTGGGCGCATCATGGCCAGGAGGCATTAAAACTCAACAAGAACGACATCGAATCCGCTCTGCACGCCGCCTTCGAGATCGGCGACGACCGCCTTCAGAAGCGCGCCAGAGGCACCGTTGTGCCGGATGCCTTCACGCATGGAACATCGAAACAGCGGATGCGCTGGTTCCAGCAAGGCTTCAAGACCGGCGACGTCAAGGGGGCCAGCGCCCTGTTTGATCTGAACTACAACGAGTTGTGAGAACTCTCTTCGCCGCTTGCGGCCTGGCGGAAAAGACCGCCAGGCCGCTCCCTTCCTCCCTCGAAGCGAGCGCGGTCGGCCCTATCTTCCGCCGGCAACAACCATAGAACTACAGTTTCAGACCGCGAGCTCTCTCAAGCACCTTTGCGCCCGTCAAGTCAAGAACCATGCGAAATAACCTCCTGAGCTTCATCGTTGCCGTGTCCGCCATCGCCGCTGGAACCGGCCGTCTGCCGGCCGGGGAATACGTCTGGCTGGAAGGCGAAAAGCCGGCGTCCATCAACGTCAAGCCGACCATCGGCGACTGGGGCAAGCCGCAGTTCCTCTCCGGCGCCCAATGGCTCCAGGTCGCCGTCGAGGCCGACAAGGTGGACAAGGACGTCCCCGCCGAGGGCGTCCTGATGCGCTACGACTTCGCCATCAAGAAGGAGTCTTCGTATGAGGTCTGGACGCGCATCGGCTACGAGTTCGTCCGCTCGCCGTTTGAGTGGCGCATTGATGGCGGCGACTGGAAGACGAGCGGTCCCGAGGAACTGACCACTGACCTGATGGAACTCAGCTTCTTCACCGAGGTGGCCTGGCTCAAACTCGGCGACAAGAAGCTGGCCACCGGCGATCACAAGCTCGAAATCAAGCTGCCGCGGACTATGGACAAGGGCAAGACCGCGCGCATTCTTTATGCTTGCGATGCCATCTGTCTGCATGCTGGCCCCTTCGCGCCCAACTCGAAGTACAGGCCCGACGAGGATGGCCGGGATGCGACGGACCGTGAGGCGCGAGAGAAGGTGTTCAAGCTTCCGGAACCGGCTGCTGCCGGCGCTCGCTCCTCGATCGCACTCAAGGGACTGTGGGAAGTCACGCGCCACGACGAGCAATTGCCCGGCGCGGTGAACATACCCTTCCATGACTTCCCCGCTCAGCCGCACTGGAAGAGCATTGCCGTCCCAGGCGACAAGAACAGCCTGCGGCCGGACCTGCTGTTCGCCCATCGCCTATGGTATCGCACTCGCGTTCTGGTGCCGGAAGCGCAGACCGCGCGCTCTTTCCATCTGGTCTTCCCTCAGAACAACCTCAACACGACGGTCTACGTCAATGGAGTCTATTGCGGCTTCGACAAGAACCCCTTTGCTCGCATCTCCATCGACGTGACGCGCGGCATCAAGCCGGGCGTCAATGAGGTCTGGGTCGGCATTCGAGATGCCTGGTACGGCTACTCGGCCAATCCGGAACAGCCGATGAAGTTGCGCAAGCGCTTCAACTTGCCCCTCAAGTTCTCCGGCGATGGCTTTCAGGACCTGGCCTATCCGATCTGGAACAACTTCCAGTCCGGCATCCTCGCCACTCCCGAGCTCGTATCGGCTGGTCCCGTCTACGTCCGCGACGTCTTCTGCAAACCCTCGGTAGCGCGAAAGGAACTGGCCATTGAGGTAACGCTGGCGAATCCATTACAGGGCGGAGCTGCCGCCACGGTCGTGTGCGAGGCCATCAGTACCGCAACCGGCAAAATCGAGAAGCGGTTGGAGAAGGGAGTCACTCTCAACAAGGGCAAGGAGCAGACCCTCACGATCGCCGGAGAATGGGCCGAGGCGAAACTGTGGTGGCCTGACGAGCCGAACCTATACCGCCTGCGGACGACCATCAAGATGGGCGACAGGGCGGCAGACGTCTCTGAGGTCACGTTCGGCTTCCGCGAATGGACGATCGACGGCAAGGACTTCAAACTTAATGGCATCCCCTGGCACGGCTGGGCCGACACGCACACGCAGCCAACGAAGGAGCAATGGCTCGACTTCCATCGCAAGACCAATCAGAAGTTCATGCGCTTCTGGGGAACGAAGTGGATGGATCTGCCACCGGACGACGCCCTCGACTTCTTCGATAAGAGCGGCGTGGTCGTGCGCCGCAGCGGCATCCTCGACGGCGAGGCGATCGGCTACATGGCCATCGAGACCGATCCGGCCATGAAGGAGAAGGGAACCGAGGTCAAGATGGACCTGATGCGCAACTGGCGCGATCAGATGGTGGCCCAGGTCAAGGGCGAACGCAATCATCCCTCCGTCATGATCTGGTCGATCGAGAACGAATGGCTCTACATCAACTGCATCAACCTCTACGGCGGCCTGATGGACCAGTTTGAGTCCGAGGTGACCAAGACGTCGGACGCCGTGCGCGCCGTCGATCCAACCCGGCCGACGATGTGCGACGGCGGCGGCGCGACAAAGGCCAACACGCTGCCGGTACACGGCGATCACTACACGACAGGGCCATTCCCCAAGTATCCAGCCCTGGCTTATGAGGCGAACCCGACCGGCGGTGGGCGTGGCCGCTGGGTGTGGGACCAGAAACGGCCGCGCTTCATTGGCGAGGAACTGTTCGCCCAGGGTCACAATCCCGCCTTCGCCTACTTCGGCGGCGAGGAGGTCTTCGTCGGCCAGCGCGAGTCGCGCCAGGCGGTTGGCCTGTTTGTCCGCATGCTGACGGAAGGCTATCGCTGGGCGGGCCAGGGCGCGGTCCACTTCTGGCAGATGCAGGACGTGGCCGTGGGTCAATACGACGCCAACGCGCCACGCGCTGTTTTCTGCCGTCAGTGGGACTGGACGTTCGCCTCGGGTCAGAAGGTAGAGCGCACTTTCGCGATCTTCAACGATACCCGGCACGACGATCCAATCGCCTTCAACTGGTCCCTCACTGTGGGCGGGGAGTTGATCGCCTTCGGAAGGAAGGGCCGTCAGGTGGCACCCGGCACAAAAGAGGTGTTTGACCTCGGCATCGAGATGCCGAAGGTCGATACCCGGAAGGAAGGCGAGTTGACGCTGGCGCTATCGGTCAAGGGGGAGCAAGTCTTTCGCAGTGTCAAGGCGGTGTCGGTCCTGCCGAACGCAACCGCACGGGCGAAGTTGACGGAGAAGGAACTGCTCGTCTTCGATCCGAACGGCTCGACTGGCTCTTTCCTGAAGAATGCCGGCGTACCGTTCACGCCGCTGAAGGACATCAAGTCCTTGCCCGCGAGCGGCAAGGTGCTGATCGTCGGCAAGGATGCGCTCGATCCGGCGACGAGTACGTCGAGCGTGCTGGCGGCTTACGCGGCCGGCGGCCGGCGCGTCATCGTACTGGAGCAGAAACACCCGCTGAAGTATCAGGGGCTTCCGTGCGACATGGAGCCGGCGACGAACGAGGGCCGCACCGCTTTCGGCGAGGACCTCGATCATCCCGCCCTTGCGGGACTGCGACAGAAGGACTTCTTCACCTGGGGCAAGGACGAGATCGTTTATCGCAACGCCTATCTCAAGCCGGCGCGCGGCGGCAAGTCTCTCGTCCAGTGTGACGAGCAGTTGCGAAATGCCGCCCTGGTCGAGGTCCCCGTCGGCGATGGCTTGCTGCTCTTGAGCCAACTCGTCATCGGCGAGAAGCTGTCGTCGAACGCGGTCGCTCAGCATGTGCTCGTCAACCTCCTCGACCATGCCGTCTCTTACAAGCTCGAATTCCGTCCTGTCGTCGCCGCCGTCAAGGGTGATCTGCAATTGACGAAGGTGCTGGACACGATCGGCCTGCGCCACACACGGGCCGGAGATCCGCTCGAAGCGCTGCGAACGCCGGGCGCCAGGATTGCGATCGTCGCTGCCTCGCCGGCCAATCTCAAGGCGTTGTCGGACAACCTGCCTTTGGTCAACAAGTTCACCGAGAGCGGCGGCTGGATCATGCTCAACGGCCTGACGCCGCCCGGCCTGAGCGATTACAACAAACTCGTCGGCTACGATCACATGATTCGCCCCTTCCGCCGCGAGCGTGTCACGTTCCCTGCGGTCAAGAACCGGCTCACTTCCGGCCTGACGACGGGCGACATTGTTCTCTATTCGTCCAAGCAAATCTTCCCCTGGCAGGCCGGCAACTACGTCGCCTCGGACGTCTACAGTTACGTCGTCGATTTCGACGACGTAGCCCCATTCGCGCAGTTTCAAAACGACTTCCTTCTCAACCTCGTCAACGGCTTCGTCTCGGCCGACGGCTGGCCGTTGATTGTCAACGTTCCCGCGCCGGACAAACCGCCGCTCGACTGGCTGCTCCGCTTTCCAAAGGAACAGGAGATCGTCGAACTGGAGTGGATCGGCAACACCTTCTATTACCCCGTGACGAAGGTGTCGCTGCTCTTTGACGGCAAGCAGGAAGTATCCTTCACCACCAAGCCGAACAACGACGCGCAGACGTTTGCCATTGAGCCGCCGCGCGCCGGCAAGGACATCACGATTCGTCTGGCGGATTGGGACAAGATTCCGGGCAAGGGTCAGACGACAGGAGCGGACAACATCCGGCTCAAGGCGGGGCGCTCGCCGGAGTTCTACAAGAAGGTTCGGCCATTGCTGAACATCGGCGGTATGATGGAGTATCCGCGCGGTGCCGGCGGCATCGTCCTGTGCAACCTGCTATTCAAGGACAGCGAGGAAGTGCCGGAGAACGCCGTCAAGAAACGTGCCATCTTCTCGACGCTGCTGGCCAACTTGAAGGCCCCCTTCTCCGGCGGCAAGACGATCATCGCCGGCGCGAGCCTGGACTATCAACCGCTTGATATTTCCAAGCAGGCCAATCAGTTTCGCGATGCGCGGGGATGGTTCGGCGACAAGGCGTTCACCTTCAAGGACCTGCCGATCGGCAAGCACACCTTCGCCGGTGTGCCGTTCGAGGTCTACGATTTCCCGACGTCGCCGGTGCCAACGGTGGTCATGCTCGACGGCCAGGGTGTGCCGGGCAAACTGCCGCAGCAGGCGAGCGGCATCCCGGTCAACCGCAAGGCCGATGCTCTCTTCTTCCTGCACACGGCCCGGATGGACCAGCGCCGGAACGCCGACGAGATCAAGCAGAGAAAGCCCTACGAGATGCTCCGCTATGTCGTGCATTATGCCGACGGCCAGAAGGCCGAGGTGCCGGTGTACGCAGAGATCGACATCGACGACTATCGCCAGCGCGTGCCGGCCGCCCTTCCTGGCGCTCAACTCGCCTGGACGCGGGCTTATGAGGGAACAGAGTTTTCGGCGGTGGCCTACAGCAAGCAGTGGAACAATCCACGTCCCGACGTGGCGATCAAGAGCATCGACATGGTTTACGGGGCTAACAAGCGAGGAGTGCCTGTCCTCCTGGGGATCACCGCCGCCAGCGCTTCTCGATGAGGGAGATGGAGGGTGGTGAGTGTTCCAAAGGAATCGGGAGTCCCTCGGCTGGGGCCGCTGCGAGGAAGCGATATAATGCAGCGTGGAGCATTTGAACACGGATTGGTTGGGGAGGTGGGCGATGCAAGTATTCCGTGACCTGTTCATCCGGGGCGACACGGATCAGCTCGTCGCGACGATGCAAGAGGTCGAGCGGAGCCTGACAGACGGCTGGTCGCGTGACGTGGCCGTGGAACGGGACCTCCAATCGAGGCCGTTGCGGAAGGAGCAGTGGTACTGCTTTTCCTGTGAGCGCCAGGGGCGTCGGCCCGCTGCGATGGTATCCATCACCGAGAAGGAGCCGCGCTTGCTCTACGTCCCCAATGTGGTCCCCAGAGAGCAGCATGACCTGTCGTTTGACGAGTACAACGCGATCCTCGGCGAATTCTGCGACCGCTTTGTACGGCCCGCCGCCAGTCGCACGGAGGTGCAGGTGGAGTTGACCGACAACCAGGCGGAGTTGGAGCGCTGGCTTTCGAGTCAGGCAGCCGAGAAACTCCGCCGGTTCTCCGCCGCCGCGAACAAGAGTACCGGTTCGTCGCACCCCTGCGACCAGGACCGCTGGATGGATTTCATCGTGACGGCCCACCGCGAGGGTGGGCAGTTCGACGCGCATACCTTGCGCCGCTGGCTCGTCGAGGTCGCAGGTTGGCCGCCCGAGGTAGCATCGCGGCTGGAACTCGAGTACGAATTCGGCAGAGAGGTTCTTGCCTTCGCCGACGGCCGACGCCTGAGCGCCTGAGTGCCTGAGTGCCATGCCCAACATCATCGCCGCTGAGGCCCAGATTCGTGCAGACGGCCGACCCGTCCTCTTCCTCGACACCTGCATTTTGCTCGACGTCATTCGGGCGACGTACCGTTGCCTCAATGCCTGTGTGCCAAGGACGGTCGAGTTGCTTGGCATGCTTACAGCGACCCCACCCGAATGCACCCTGGTCGTCGCTTCCATGGTCCCGGTGGAGTGGAACGATAATGCCCAGAACGTCCGGGACGAGGTGCGGGCGCACCTGGCCAAGGTCCAGGACCAGGCGAGACACTTCCACGAGGCATGCGGTTCTCTCGGAATCGTCCTGACCTTCGGTCGTCCTTCCTACCCTGGCGTCGGCCTCGCCGAGAGGCTGTACGACCTCTCTGGCCAACTCCTGAATCTCACACTGCGCCTGGACCCCGATCAGGGGTGTGCTTCTCGTGGCGTTGCCCGAGTAGTCACCAAGATCCCACCTTCCAAACAGGGAGGCGAGGTCAAGGATTGTGTGATCGTGGAGGAGGTCCTGGAGGTTACTCGCCAACTGCGGACCAATGGCTTCACCCCCAAGTGCGTGTTCTGTACGTCGAACACGAACGACTACGGAGCGCCTCATCCCGCCCTGGCGGCCGACTTCGCCGCGGTGAATCTCACCTTCACGAATAGCCTCCCCTGGGCAGTCCACGAGGTGAGAACGTGATTCTGCGTCCGGGACAGGAAAGTGGGGGGAGGAAAGTGGGGGTCTGACACCTTTCTCTCTCTCGTAGCAGCCAAGCTGCTTTGCCTGACATTCGGGGACGGATGTGGTCCGAACTTCCTTTGATCTTATCCGTTTTCTCTTGAACCGGTCGGTTGGGAACCCTCAGGCCTGACCACTGTGCCGGTCCTTAAAAGCGGCTGCGCGGCATTTTGGGCTGCAGTACTTCTTGTCACTTCTCTGGCGCCTTTCATTGCCATCTCTGGAAACCTCAAAAGAGCGCTTGCAGTACATGCACTGCTTCAGGGTTTTCTCTCCGAGGATTTCCTGGGCAAACGACAACCAGAAAGCGCCAATTAGGTTGTGCGGTGTGAAACACAACGTGACTTCACCGGGTTGTTCACCCATACGCAACCACGGCGAGCAGGATCCCCACAGGGAATCATTGACCAGGTCCATCAGAGACATCCGCGCTAGTTCACGTTTCTCAGCCATTTCGGGGGGATCGGAAAAGCCGGGCCAGTCACGGTCATGAATGTGGAAGTCCCATCTCAGCTCAGGCGCATTCTTGAAAACAATGTCTACCCACCAGGACGCTAACTGCTCCCATGTCTTCACCTCGACCACGTCCGACAACTTTCTCCGCTTGTTGCCTGTTAGAACATCCCACAATTCAACAAGGACTTTCATTCTGTTGATTTCCGTAAACCAAGAGGCGAGTCGATCTCCTACATAGGCAACCATCGTATCCGCATATTCATCGGGGTCCAACTCGTGCGCGTTCTCGAGCGGTCCCCACTTATTCGCAAACTCTAGGATTGCCTGCTCCGTCAACTCCAGACTGGCAAATGCTCGATAGAGGCCTGGTTCTTCCTCCAGGGGGTAACGTTCAATCAAGTTGCCCTTCTCTTCGATGAAATCGTCTTCAGCCACCGTCTGCCCCTCTGCCGGATGTACAGATGCTTCTTCTTCGGGGTCATCGTCAAACCATTTTGGGACCACCGATCGGAACGTGTCGCCGCGGAAAGTGCTGTCCTGGCACTTGTACCCGCCTGAAAAGACATGCCCTCGGAAGGCGGAAATCTCGGCAAGCATCGGCCTTCTCCGTTGAAAATGGAAAATCCGCGAATAAACGGATAAATAACGGATAAACGCATTGACAACATATATCTTACCGGCTAGCATTACGGAAGGCAAGGGCAAAAAGTGGAGATGCACCATGATTTACTTCATCCAAAACAAGACCACAAAAGCCATCAAGATCGGCTACTCTAAGAAGCCCACGAGCCGTTTGAAACACCTGCAAACCGCAACTCCAGATGAATTGATTCTGCTCGGAACAATGCACGGTGGTCTTGAGCATGAATCAGATTTCCTTGAGAGATTTGCTAAGCACAGGCTGCAGGGCGAATGGTTCAAGGGAGCTATTCAGAGCGAGGTGAGTGCGATCCTTGCAAGAGAAGCTGCTAATCCCCAGCAGCCGAAGATGAACGTCCTCGTCTGGTCAGATAGAGATTTCAACGATCAGGTAGATTTTGTCTTCTGTAGTGATCCAGTTCGTCAGGCGATTAGAGAGAAAGGGCACGCGCTGGTATTTCAAGCACTGGATGAACTGCACAGGACCACACCGATTGGCAATGTAATTATTGTCGCGGCCAGAGGCGTTCCCATGCTTGCTGCTCACTGGGCATCGCAGAACAACGCGAAGGTTTATTCCTACCAGCCAAACTGGGGGAGGAATGGCAACGGGGCAATGACGAAAGTTGGCAGACAGATGCTTCGCTCGATGTTCGATTCAAAGATGGTTCTTGTTTTTGTGACAGACAAGATTAGTTCAAGCACGGCGACCTTCTTAAAGCGCGCGGAAAAAGAGGGCATTCCGGTGTTGAAAAAAGCGTTGCCCGGAGAAAAGCAAGCTGCCGTTCCACCTGAAGAAAGCACAGCGCCGAAAAGGGCACAGGAACCCATGATTCGCAGCTGATGACTAACGCTGATCCCCTCAATGCTGCTCTTCGCCAGGTGATCGCGTCTGCTGCCTGTTCCGCGACTGGAACATTGGCTTTGGAGCTTTTCAGTAGCAGACCCGTGCAACTAGGCCGGACTGCGGGGGAATTCGGACCTGAAACATGCCAGTCTCAATGCAATTTATCCTGGCTGGCCATGCGACGATTACCATTGAGTTGCCGCCAGAGATTGCTACCCGTTACGCTCCACACTACACGTACCTCGTCCCACGAGTGAAAGCAACCGACGAATGGCCGGAGAGCTATTTCGTCAACTTGCTGGTCGGATCAGACACCGAGTCCAACTTCGTATATCTCGGGGTCCGAATAAGGAGTCCGAATAAGGGGGCAAGTCCGAATAAGGTGCCACGGCGCGGAAATAGGTCAGGCCCCGCGAAGGCTGTTGCGTGGCCCCTGTTGCGACCCAGCTTATCTGCTCCAGGACACAACCGCGACGGAGCCGCAGTCCCTTCACTATACTGACAATCTCCGCTCCGATCGTGCGGCAACAGGAGACGATCGTGCATCTACCCGCTTTCACCAAAGCGCAGAAGCAGCTTTTGCAGGCCCAGGTCATCGACGACTTGCATCCCGGAGCGATCCTCCACGATTTCCAGGTGGTACTCGATCGCGTCGGCACCGAGGGCGTCAAGGCAGCGGGCAAGTACAACCTGCTCCCGATCGAACTGATCCCCGAACTGGACGCGAAACTGCATCGTCCGCTCCAGTTGAGCCTCAAGATGAAACGGCCGCAACTGCGCTCGCACCCTTACTTGCAGGGGCTGCACTTGCTCCTGCGCGCCACCGGCCTCACCCGAGTCGAGGGAGCCGGGGCGAAGGCGCGGCTGGTCGTCGATCCCGCCGTCCTCGCGTCGTGGAACGGCCTCAACTCCACGGAACGCTATTTCACGCTGCTGGAGGCCTGGCTGGTATTCAGTCGGCCGGAGATGGCCGGGGAAGGCGCCTCTTCCTGGACGGACTTCCTGATGAAATGCTTGCAGGTATGGCGTTTCCTGCCGGCCGGCGGCCAGGAATTCAACCTGGACAAGCCGCAAGACGTCTACGTTCCCGTCCTCGGCAGGGAGTTCTACCAGGTCGCCCTGTTCGACCTGTTCGGACTGCTGGAGGTCGAGTATCCACGCAAACCAGTCCAGCCGTGGTGTCCGGCCGGGATGAAGCGGCTGCCGTTCGGCGACGCTCTTTTGTCGGTCCTCAATGGAGAACTCTACACCTCCCTGGGCTTGCGGAAAACGGCCGAGAGGGACCCGGAAGCGGAAGTGGCGGAGGAGCCTTTCGGGTTCGGGGCGTGGCAGCCGTTGTTCCAGCCCTACTTCCCGGCCTGGAAGCACAACCTGGTCCTGCCTCCCTCCGAACTTCGCGAAGGCGTCTTCATCTTCCGCGTGTCTCTCGGCAAGGTCTGGCGGCTTATCGCCATTGCCGCCGAGTCCACCCTCGACGCGCTGGTAGGCTGCATCCTCAGCGCGTTCGAGTTCGAGGACGACCATCTGTACCAGTTCACTTACCGGGACGAATTTGGTTCGACGGTCAAAGCCTCGGACCCGCGCTGCAGCGCGGGGCCGTATACCGACGAGGTGCTGATCGGCGAGTTGCCGGTGGCAGTGGGCCAGACGATCGACCTGCTGTACGATTTTGGAGATAACTGGCAATTTGACGTGAAGCTGGAGAGCGTTGAACCGGCCCGTGCCAGTCCGAAATCGCCGATAGTGCTTGAAAAGCACGGCAAGGCGCCTGAGCAGTATCCTTATTCCGACTTCTGAAGTGTGCGAGCCGATGAAGAGGTCCTCAAATCGCACAATCTTTTCACACAGGGACGCCTCCCTGAAAAGGATCGCCGCAAGCTTCACCTTCCTTCTGGTTGGCAGAAGCCGGGCCAACGCCGCCCGTTCGCCGCCGGAGGAACCAGGGTCCGAATGCACTTCCCGTTCCCCCTGGCGGGCAGCCGCAGCCTCACCAGGCCAACCGGACGGAGGGACCAACCCATGAGCCAGCCGACCGTGAGCGACGACGAACTCGATGCCCTCCAGTGGCTGACGGCCCAGTACTACCTCAAGGAGACGAACTTCCTGAACGGGCTGATCCGGGACAAGACCCAACCCGGCGCGCCGGCCAGCATCGCCGCGGTCGGGATGTCCCTGGCGACAACTCCGCTCGTGGTCGAGCGCGGGGTCTTGCCCCGCGACTTCATGGCCAAACGGGTGCTGCACCGGCTGCGGTTCTTCCGGGATAGTCCCCAGGGCCCGGAGCCGGACGCCACCGGCTACAAGGGCTTCTACTACCACTTCCTCGACATGGACACCGGGCGGCGCGTCTGGCAGTGCGAGCTGTCCACGATCGACTCGGCCTTCCTGTTCGCGGGCATGTTGACCGTCGCCACCTACTTCGACCGGGATACCCAGGACGAGTACGAGGTCCGCACCCTCGCCGACGCCCTCTACCGCCGCGCGGACTGGCGCTGGGCGCAAAACGGCGGGGCGACGCTGACGCACGGCTGGAGACCGGAGAGCGGCTTCATCCCCCATCGCTGGGAGGGTTACGACGAGGGACTGCTCCTTTCCGTACTCGGCCTTGGCTCACCGACGTTCCCGCTGCCCGAAGAGAGCTACGCCGCTTATACCTCCACCTACCAGTGGAAATCGATCTACGGCCACGAACACGTCTACTGCGGCCCGCTCTTTACGCACCAACTTTCTCACATGTGGATCGACTTCCGCGGCATCCAGGACGCCTTCATGCGCGAGCGCGGCCTCGACTACTTCGAGAACAGCCGGCGGGCGACCTACGTCCACCAGCAGTACGCCATCCGCAATCCCCTCGAGTTCGAGGGCTACGGCGAGCGGTGCTGGGGACTCACCGCCAGCGACGGCCCGGGTCCGGCGACGCGCGTACTCAAGGGCATCGAGCGGCACTTCTTCGACTATGTCGCGCGCGGCGCGCCCTACGGACCCGACGACGGCACGATCGCCCCCTGGGTGGTGATCGCCTCCCTGCCGTTTGCCCCGGAGATCGTGCTGCCAACCATCCGGAACTTCGCCGAGATGGACCTGGGCATGCTGGGTCCGTATGGGTTCAAGGCGACCTTCAACCGGACGTTCCCCGTCGAGGGCAGCAACACGGGCTGGGTGACACCCTACCACTTCGGCATCGACCAGGGGCCAATCGTCCTGGTGATCGAGAACTACCGCACGGGCTTCCTCTGGGACCTCATGAAGAGGTGTCCCTACATCGTCACGGGCCTGCGCCGGGCGGGGTTCCGCGGCGGATGGTTGTGAACCATGCCGAGAAACCTCCGGGCGGCGGCGAGGAGGGCATCGTCGCCACCCTCTGGTATCCAAACAGCGCTCCGCCCGGACAAGCCGGGCGGCGGCGAGGAGGGAGAAGGAGTTCGGCCCTCTGGTATCCAAACAGCGCTCCGCCCGGACAAGCCGGGCGGCGGCGAGAGTGATTCACTTTCTTGCCGGGGTAATAGTCTCGAAAACCGTTTGGTGCTAGAAAAACGGTACGCTCGCCCAGTGGAGACGATCAATGGCCAGTCGCGATTCCGGTCCCGCTCCCGCGGATATCGTCGCTCTGGTCCTGTCGCCGGTGCTGATCATGGCCCTGGTCGGCAGCCTGGTCTTCTTCCTGCTCGAGGTCCTCTATGCGGGGGCGCATGCGGGCCGAATGCAGTGGATGCTGTTCTTCTTCGTCTTCGGCGCCGTCCTGGTCGCGCGCATCTCCATGCAGGCGGACATCGCCGGCCGCGCCCATATCTACGGCGGTATTCTGGCGCTGGTTGCCTGGCTGGCTCTGCAACAGTATGTCGTCTTCCCGGCGCACCTGTTCCAGTTTGGCTGGCTCATCAGTTTTGGCCTGATCGTCTTCATCTGGTGGTCCACCTATCGATTGACGTGGGACTGCACCTTCCTGGACGACCGCGTCGGCGCCTCGGGCGAAGGGGTGTTGCAAGCCGCCGGTCTCGGCCGGCAGGACGCTCCTTCTCTGGATCGCTATCGGCAGCAGAAGAAAGAGCAGGAGCCATCGCGGACCCCGGGCGTCTGGGTGATTTACTTCTCGCTGGCCGCGCTGCCGTTGTTTGGCCTGGGACAGTCGCTGATTCCGCCGGACGAGACGGCCCGGCGGCGCTACACCTTTTGGCTGATGGCGATCTGCACCGGCAGCGGTCTGGGATTACTGCTGACGACGAGCTTTCTGGGATTGAGGCTGTATCTGCGGCAGCGCAACTTGCGGATGCCGGCAGCCATGACGACGGCCTGGCTGAGCCTGGGGGCCATTCTGGTGGCTATTCTGCTGGCCGGCTCGGCGCTGCTGCCGCGGCCGAGGGCCGAGGTCAAACTGTTCGACATCGATCCTCTCGGTACGGACAGGCGGCAAGCCTCGAAGGAGAACGTCAAGGAGGGAGAACCCGGCGAGGGCGAGGGCGACCCGGAGCGTGGCCGGCCCCGAAAAGATGAAGGCAAACAAGGAGACAGGGGAAAGCAGGCAGACAAGGAGACAGAGAAACAAGGAGACAAGGAGACAAAGGACGCAGGCAAACCCGCCGACAAGGGAGACCCGAAGGGACCACAACCCGGAAAGGATAAGGGGCCGGGGAAAGCAGATGGCGGAAAGGAGAACGCGGCAGGCGACGGACAGCAGGGAGGCGACGCCTCGAAGAATACGCCTTCCCGTTCGCCGTCCTTTTCATGGTTGCAGGAGGCGATGCCGATTGTGAAGAAGATTGTCTTTGTGCTGCTGGCGCTGGTGGTGCTGTTTGTTGTGGTGCGGGGATTGCTGCGCCTGGCGGCCGGTTCTTCGACCTGGGTACGCAATCTGCTCTTGTTCTTTCAGCGCTTCTGGGATTCTCTGAAGGGCTTGTTGGGCAAGCGACATCGGACCGCGTTGGAGGAAGCCGGGGAGGATGCCGGACGTCTGTCGAGCCAGCCCTTTGAGGCGTTTAGCAATCCTTTCATGGATGGGCGGGCCGAGAGGATGTCGCTGCCGCTTTTGGTGCGTTACACCTTCGCGGCCCTGGAGGCGTGGGCGCGGGAACGCCAGTTTGGCAGGCAGAAGGGCGAAACGGCGCTGGAAATGGGTATCCGTTCACGCTGAAACCGACAGAATTATTCTCTAATGATCACTTGAGCTGACTTTGATTGGTAACACACATATTACCCGTAACGATTATTGCTTACGTCGGCGCTTGGATTTATTGGATCCGCGTAGTCGATTC